>JBEEPK010000054.1:0-17806 GCA_041191145.1 Bacteroidota bacterium | reverse complement strand
TCTCGTTTTGGTGCAGGTGCTCAAATTCGTAGAAATTCTCGTCAAGCTATTTATAATTCAGTATTTATTGGCTGGCCTCGTGGTATTGAAATCGCACAAACACCAACTATGAATGCAGCTAATGTAGATTCCGTACATGTGCGCAATACTGCATGGTATGGTGTTAAAGGAACATGGATGAACTTGGCAGGTGGAACTGCACCAGCCGGAATGGATGCAAATTGGATTAGCAAAGCGCCGTATTCCAATAGTGTCGAAAGAGGAAATATAGCAGCCGCAATGATTGAAAATGCATTCAGCGAAGATGCATCCTTTAATCCTGCTTTGAAAAACGGTTCACCACTTTTGACAGGTGCCACTTTCACAAAGAATGGAGTAGTTTCAATTGATGATGCATTCTTCTCAAAAGTGGAATATCGCGGTGCAATGAATACTGAAAGATGGGACTTGCCATGGGCAAACTATGATCCTATCAATACAACATATAAAGCACAAGAACCAGTTAAACCTGTTATTACATCACCAGGTGGTGCAACAGGTGAAACATATCGTGCTGGTATTTCATATGATTTGAAATGGGATACTACTACTACCACTCTTGGTGCAACATATAAATTCCAATATGGTACAAGCAAAACAGGTCCATGGACTGACTTGACCGGTGCAACAAATGTCAAAGATAGCAATGTGAGTTCAACATTCCGTCGCGGTCAATATACAGGTGGTTTCAGAGCACCATCCATTGAAACTTCAACTTTCTATTTGAGAATGGTAAATCTTGCAGATACAAATCTTGCAGGTGTTTCTACAAATCCTGTATCAATTGAAAGACCACTTCCAACAAGTGTAGATTCAGTATTGTCCGGTACAATTACATCAAATGTGTTTTTGTCTAATACAAAGATTTATGGTCTTCGTGGATTTGTGCATGTGGTATCTCCTGCCACACTTACCATTCAACCCGGAACCGTGATTGTTGGTGATACAGTTGGTAAAAACTCTGCACTTATCATCAATCGTGGTGCAAAGATCAATGCAAATGGTACACCGCAACTTCCAATCGTTTTCACAAGCTCTGCTCCTGCAGGACAAAGAAGATCTGGCGACTGGGGCGGACTTTTGATATTTGGTCGTGCAAAAATCAATAATCCAGGATTTGAAGCAGCACAAGAAGGTGGTGTTGCAGATCCGAATGATAAATCCAAGTGGTATTATGGTGGTACATTCGAAGATGATAACAGTGGTGTTCTCCGCTATGTGCGAGTTGAATTCGGTGGCATCGCTCTTCAGCCAAATCAGGAATTGAATGGTTTAACATTGGGCGGTGTCGGAAATGGTACAACTATCGAGAATGTCCAAGTTAGCTATGCAAATGATGATGGAATCGAATGGTTTGGTGGAAATGTGAATGCAAAGCGCTTGATCGTTGTGAATTCACTCGATGATGATTTTGATACTGACAATGGTTTCAGTGGCAAAATACAATTCGCGGTTTCACAAAGATTCAAGGCAAGAGCTGATCAATCAACATCACAAGCATTTGAATCAGATAATGATGCTACTGCAACATACAACTTGCCAAATACAACAGCAATCTTCTCAAATATAACAGCGATCGGTCCATTGTCTGACATTACAGCTACTCCAAACTCAAGATTTGGTGCTGCAGCTCAGATCAGAAGAAATTCTCGTCAATCAATTTACAATTCAGTATTCATGGGCTGGCCGAGAGGTTTGGAAATTGCTCAAGTGCCAACAATGAATGCTGCACTTTCAGATACATTACAAATTCGCAATAGCATGTGGTTCGGTGTTAAGAACACATGGATGAATACAGCAGGTGGCACAGCTCCTTCAGGATTTGATGCCAATTGGATTGCGAAAACTGAATTCGGTAATTCTCTTGACAAAGACAATGCAAATGGTGCCATGCTTGAAAATCCATATGCAGAAGATGCCACTTTCAATGCACTACCAAAAGCAGGTTCTCCGGTTTTGACAGGTGCATCATTCACAAAGAATGGTCCTGTTTCAATTGATGATGCATACTTTGAAAAAGTAGCATTCAAAGGTGCATTCGGTACAGAGCGCTGGGATTTGCCATGGGCTAATTATGATCCCGTGAATACGAATTACAAAGCACAAACACCTAAAGCACCATTGACAATTCTCACTCCAGGCGGCAAAACAGGTGAAACATATCGTGCAGGTTGGTCTTATGATATCAGCTGGGACACAACAGCATCACCAATCGGTTCACGCTATAAGTTCCAATTTGGTACATCAGCTTCAGGTCCATGGTCAGACCTAGCAGGCGCGACTAATGTTTTGGACAGCAATTCAGGTAGTTTCAGACGCGGACAATTCCGTGGTGGATTCCGCGCACCGGCAATACCAACAACAAGTGGTTATTTGAGAATGGTATTGATTGCTGATACAAATACCACTACCATTACAACTAATCCATTTACAATCGAGCGTCCTTCTGCTTCGAAAGTTGACTCGGTCTTGACAGGCACAATCTCAACGAATCTTAAGTTATCCAATACCAAGATTTATGGTCTTCGTGGTTATGTGCATGTTGTTGAACCTGCAATCTTGACAATCGAACCTGGTACAATCATCCTAGGTGATTCCGTTGGAAATAATTCTGCACTCATTATCAATCGTGGTGCAAGAATCATTGCAAATGGTACTCCAACATTACCAATCGTCATGACATCATCAGCACCTCCGGGTCAGCGTCGCGCTGGAGATTGGGGCGGTCTCTTCCTCTTCGGAAAAGCACGCATCAATAATCCAGGCGGTGAAGCCGCTCAAGAAGGTGGGGTTGCAAATGCGAATGATAAAACCAAGTGGTATTATGGTGGAACAGATGATAATGACAATAGTGGTTCACTCGATTATGTTCGCGTAGAATTTGGTGGAATTGCATTGCAACCAAATCAAGAATTGAATGGTATCACATTGGGTGGTGTTGGTCGTGGAACAAAGTTCGAGCACATCCAAGTAAGTTATTCCAATGATGATGCATTCGAATGGTTCGGTGGATCCGTTGATGGTAAATACCTTATTGCAACAGGTACGCTTGATGACGACTTCGACACTGACAATGGTTTCAGCGGTCGCATTCAATTTGGTATTGTTCAACGCTTCAAGAATAGAGCTGATCAATCCACATCACAAGCATTCGAAGCTGACAATGATGCAACGGCAACATATAATGCTCCTTTGTCATCATCAATCTTCTCGAATGTAACAGCAATTGGTCCTTTGGCTGATACAGCAAATTCACCAAACTCTCGCTTTGGTGCAGCGGCTCAAATCAGAAGAAATTCTCGTCAATCAATTTTTAACTCTGTATTCGTGGGTTGGCCACGCGGTATTGAAATCGCACAAGTTCCAACGATGAATGCTGCACTCAATGATTCATTGCAAGTGCGCAATAATAGCTGGTATGGCGTGAAAGGTTCAGGACTCAATCTCGCAGGTGGTACACCTCCGGCAGGTATTGATCCAACCTGGATTGCAAAGCCTGAATTTGGAAATGTACTCGATCGTTCCACTCCAAACAATGCAATGCTCGAGAATGCATTTGCCGAAGATGTGACATTCAATCCTGTACCAAAAGCAGGTTCTCCACTTCTTGGATCAGCT
The DNA here is from genome assembly GCA_041191145.1 of Bacteroidota bacterium. GTDB lineage: Bacteria > Bacteroidota > Ignavibacteria > Kapaibacteriales > UBA961 > UBA961. The sequence goes on along the minus strand of JBEEPK010000054.1, from coordinate 14,149 downwards.
TCATTCATTCGTAATGGTGTTGTAGCCATCGATGATGCATACTTTGAGAAAGTGACATATCGTGGAGCAATGGGCTTGCAAAGATGGGATCTCCCATGGGCTAATTATGATCCTATCAATACAGATTATAAAGCTCAGAACCCAAGCAGTGTCGATGAAGGCTCGGTGAAAGGTGGAATGGCAGTTGAAGTTACACCTAATCCAGCAACAGACAGAGTAAGAGTTGTTTATGAAGTTAAGCAGACATCGCAAGTAAGCATTCGCCTGTACAATGCATCTGGCACATTGAGCTCCGATTTCATCGGTGGTCAGCGCCAAGAGCCAGGTATCTATGAATTTGTCATAGATACTCAGGATCTCGCATCGGGAATGTATTTCATGCAGATCATCACTGATCAAGGTGTCAGCACAGAAACCATTAGCGTCATCCGCTAATGCACACACACAGAACGATGCCGATACAGGTTTATCTTGTATCGGCATTTTTTGTACGGAATTCAATAGTTTTATGTCATGAATAAAAGACTCTCCTTTCTTGATAGCTTTTTGACATTGTGGATATTCGCCGCAATGTTCATTGGAATTGCGCTTGGAAATTTCTTTCCCGGCCTTCCGCATTTTATTGATACACTTACCATCGGTTCAACAAATATTCCGATTGCCATTGGACTCATTTTGATGATGTATCCGCCATTGGCAAAAGTCAAATTTGAATCATTGCCTGAAATCTTCAAGGATCGCACGAGCATTTCATTGTCATTGATCCTCAATTGGATCATTGGTCCAATCTTGATGTCTGGCTTGGCGATGTTCTTCCTTTCAGACAAACCTGAGTATATGATGGGATTGATTCTGATTGGCTTGGCTCGTTGTATTGCAATGGTCATTGTATGGAATGATTTGGCGGGAGGCAATAGAGAATATGCCGCCTTACTTGTTGCTTTCAATAGCATCTTTCAATTATTGACCTATAGTACATATGCTTGGTTCTTCATTAGCATTGTGCCGGATTGGTTTGGACTTCAATCAACATTGATAGATATACCATTTTCCGATATCGCATATAGTGTCATGATCTATTTGGGAGTTCCATTTGCTCTTGGATATGCATCCAGTATCATGCTTCCAAAATTGAAGGGTCATGATTGGTATAGTAGGAAATATATACCTGCCATTTCACCAATCACCTTATATGCATTATTATTCACCATCATCATCATGTTTTCGGTGAAAGGTGAATCGATCATGCAATTACCTTTTGAAGTGATGACAATTGCTGTTCCATTATTGATCTATTTCATCTTCATGTTTGTGGTGAGCTTCATATTTGCTAAGTCATTGAATGTAGCATATGACAAAAATGCCGCCATTTCATTCACTGCAACCGGAAATAATTTTGAATTGGCAATTGCTGTCTCGATAGCTCTTTTTGGTATTCATTCCCCTCAGGCATTTGTCGGAGTGATCGGTCCGCTTATTGAAGTACCGGCATTGATTCTTCTTGTAAGACTTTCACAGTTTCTCAAACATAGGTTCTATTCTGCATGAAAATTCTGATACTTTGTACTGGAAATAGTGCTCGAAGTCAAATGGCTCATGGAATACTTCAAAATCTCAATGCAGATTTATATGTCCACTCAGCCGGAACAAAGCCCACTGTACGAGTGCATCCCATGGCTGTGGAAGTAATGCATGATTTGGGAATTGATATTTCCCATCATGTCCCTATGCATGTGGAGATGTATCTCAAAGAACGCTGGGATTATGTCATCACCGTTTGTGATGGTGCCAATGAATCATGCCCTGTTTTTATCGGCGATGTTCGACATCGTCTGCATATAGGTTTTGAAGATCCTGCAAGGAATTATGAGAATCAGGAAGAGGAAAGACAGGGTTTTATATCTATTCGTGATAAGATTGTACTCGAGTTATTCAGATTCAATGCGCGGACATTCAAGGAGTAGTCTCTTGGCTCTTCGCATGTTCTTGTCTAAGTTTGCATATATCATTTCACACTATGCAGACTTCCATGTTGCGAATCCTATCCATATTGATGGCATTATGTTCCATCATCTTCACCGTACGAGCTCAATATCTACCGATTTCTTATCCTTCAGGGTCTGGAAATCCAAATGGGTTTCATCGTGGAGATGATATTCAAAATCCAATGCCGGGTCAGGGGTGGACCATTATTTACAATGCATCTGATACCGTTCCCAAATGGTCTTCAATAATCACAATGCCATTTCCGTATTGGTTCAACAATGAATTGAGACCATCTTTGAAGGTATCGAATACGGGTATAGTGACATTCGACACTTCATTTGTGAATATCCCAAATGACACTTCCATATCTCTGCCGAAATCGGGATATCCTAATTCTGCAATTTATATGTTGGGACTTTCCTCAAAACAAAATCAAGCATCTATCATTCTCAATCCTAGCGCTCGCACTCCGATGATTCGTACGAGGGTATTTGGTTTTGCACCGAATAGACAATTCTGGATTTCATTCACGGGATTTTCGTTCATGCATTCTACCTCTCAGTTTGCGTCAATTTGCAACTGGTCAATCATGCTTGAGGAATCTTCGAATTTTGTGTATGTGATTGATCATTCCACATTTTCATTTGAAATCTCTCAAAATGGAATACGACCTGATACGACAAATGTCGGCTTGTCTATAGGCTTGCAAATCAATGATTCAACGGGAGTGATGCTTGGTCAAAGAGTTGGATCACAAGTGTTGAATCCTCGATTGGGAATGCAATATGATTTCACTGCCGATGACAATGCATATCATGTATTCAGACCCAAAGATGCCATTCCTCGTTTTGATTTGTCGATTGCAAGTATAACTCTCGGCGAACTTACTGCCGGCTCACAAAATGGGATTGCAATTCTGGTTGAAGTGAGAAATAATGGATCTGATACAGTGAAGAGTTTCAGATTACGCTTGGCTCCTGAAAATGATACCATTATTGATACTGTTCTTCAGTCGATCATAGCACCGGGTGCACCATTGCAATTGAAGACAGCGATTTGGAGTCCAAAGAAATCAAAGAGATATAGACTTTCAGTATGGTGTGATAGCATCAATGAAAATAATCCAGATGAATATAGTGTAAATGACACTGCAAAAGTCATCACTGCATATATGGTGAATCCTCCCAAAAGGAATGTGTTGATTGAACAATTCACATCCACGAATTGCGGTGAATGCCCGCGAGGAATCACTGCAATTGATACTGCATTGAGTATAAATCCCGATGCCTTACACATAGCATATCATCTGGATGACTCTTTGACATTACAAAGAACCGATACTTTGTCTTCTTTCTATGTAGTATCTGCCGGAGCAATCATGGTGGATAGAAGTGGATATCCGAATATAGGTTCTACTTTTGGACTCACAGTGCCAAGAAATACAGCATTCATTCAAGGAAAACCTGTTATTGATGCATTACAAATATCCAAGAGTGTTCCAACTCCGGCTGAGGTGAAAATCAATACGGTGTTTCATAATCCTTCTCGAACTTTGACATGCACAATTACTTCAACATTTGAAGCGGAAGTTTCGGGAGATTTTCGTGTGAATGCAATGATTGTTCAAGATAGTATTATTGGAGGACTCGAATTAGATCAAGCAAATACGATGTCAGGCGATAGCACCATTCCCATTTGGGGAAATCAACCGCAGAATATTTCTAACTTCCAACACAGACATGTTGCAAGAATGTTCTTGGATGAAGCAGGAATATTTGGAGTTCCTGATTCAGTTGCTTTCGATACTCAAATTGGAAAAAGATATACATGCTCATTCACAAAAGTGCTTCCGCCCGACATGAATATTCAAACATTGACTGCGATTGGTTTTCTTTATGAATATAATCCCGATCCACTTTTTGGCAGAATATTGAATGCAGCTTCAATTCCAATTAAATCAGTAATCACAAATGTACAAGAATCGATCTCCGGTTCAGACTTCGCAGTGTTTCCGCAACCTGCGAATGATATTGTCAGATTTCAAGTACATATTCCAAGTGGCAATTCACGGATTGAAGTGTATTCACTTCTTGGTGACATTGTTTTTGGAGAAGATATTCAACATTCAGGGGATGGTCAATATATTGGAAGCATTGATCTATCAGCATTTCCATCCGGCATATATTCAATCAGAATCAAACATGGTGAACATGTTCAATCACAATCATTGAGAGTGATGCGATGATTCGATTGTTCATGATTGTATTTTGTACCATTACCACACTTCAAGCACAGGTGGCCAATTTCGATGTACGAGGAAATTGGGTCGGTGAATTGAAAGTAGGCGCGAATATCGAATTGATTTTCAAAGTAACAGGGATCAATGATCTTTCATGTTCACTTGATGTGCCACTGCAAGGCGCCAAAGATATTCCGGCTTTGGTACAAGAGACTGTTCAATCGGTCAAATTTCATGTCAAGGCAATCAATGGTCAATTCGATGGAAAAAAAATAGATTCTGCAACACTTGAAGGTAATTGGAAGCAAAATGGTGGAATCTATCCACTGAAATTGGTGAAAAAAGAAGGAAACTTTGAACCACCGAAAAGACCTCAAACTCCAAAAGGACCATTCCCATATATTTCTGAAGAAATTACTGTCAAGAGTTCGGCCGGTACTCTTGGCGGTACTCTGACTAAGCCAATGGGGAAAGGTTCATTTCCTGCAATTGTATTGATTACAGGTTCAGGGTCGCAAGACAGAGATGAATCCATTTTTAATCATAAACCTTTTTTTGTTCTGGCTGATGCATTGACACGCGCCGGATTCGCAGTGCTTCGCATGGATGATCGGGGAGTGGGATCATCCGAAGGGGATCCATCCAAGGCGACTACAAAAGATTTGTCTGAAGATATCTATGCTGGAGTTCGTGCATTACATCTGCAAAGTGGTATTGACACAACAAGAATTGGATTGATTGGACATAGCGAAGGCGGAATGATAGCACAAATTCTTGCCGCTACATATCCTCAAGATATTGCATTTATCTGTTCGATGGCCGGTTTGGGAATCAGTGGATTTGAAGTTCTTGTATGGCAGACAAGAAAAGTCACTTCGAAGACCATGCCAATGTCTGAAGTGGAGAAGTCAGTATTGCGACAAAAGACATTACTAACGATGATCAAAGAATCTACTGATTCTATTACACTTCGTGCGCAATTGACGGATTCGCTTGGCCTCTGGGCCGTTCAGCAACAGAAGATGTTTGTGGTTAACTCTCCGGAGTTCAGGGCTCAGCTTAATCAATTGCAAAGTCCTTGGCTGAAGTATTTCATATCCTATAACCCAGAGAAATATTTGCGTGATGTCAAATGTCCTGTCTTCGCAATCAATGGTTCAGAAGATATGCAAGTGGAATCCGTGCGAAATTTGAAGAGCATTGAGTCATTGCTTCAAAAGCACGGAAATTACAATTATAGAATAGAAGAATATAAAGGGATGAATCATTTGTTTCAGCGTTGCACTACATGTGATATTGAGGAATATGCAAAGATTGAAACAACGATTGAGCAAGAGGTGATTGATGATATCATCGCTTGGCTTAAAGAGGTGACGGGGAAGAATGCTCAGAGGAAAAGATAATAGGGTGACATTGCAGTGATAAACTCTTCAGTCAATGGCCCTGATGTATATTCCCTATAGGAGAATTTTCTTTCAATGTATTGTCTTTCATTTTGCTTCGAGAATCTGCAAATTCTTCTGATTGATTCTTCATTGCTTGCATGATGTATCAAGATGGACTCTTGAGGATAAAGAGAATATCCCTTTGCGATATCAATAAATTCTTGCATTTCACAAATGGGTAGTAAAATCCAAGATTGCGTATTTGCATGAGAATGAGAAGTTATAGCTTGTATCAATGAATCAAATGGAAGTGTATTGTCAGCATGAAATGCGGTAAGCTCTTTTGGGTCCAAAGATGGAGTTGATCGCACATGAAATGGCGGATTGCATATGATTATATCAAATGTCTTTTTCTTATTCCAACTACGAATATCTGCTTCATGAATGTTGAATCGATGTTTCCAAGGGGATGCTGCAATGTTTTCCTTTGCATCGAGAATTGATTCAGGGTCTATTTCAATCACATCAATTAATGAGTCAGCTGTCTTTTGTGCAAGCATGAGAGAAAGTAGTCCGGTTCCCGTTCCGATATCTAGGATTGACTGAGCATTATAGGGGTTAATCAATGCACCAAAAACACAAGAATCAGTGCATACTTTCATGGCGCTTCGGGATTGAACTATTGAGAAGGATTTAAAGTCAAATTGATGTTTCCTACGCATGGTTATTCAATAAGTACTGGAATAATATTGCCATATTCTTCCATTGGAGATCTTGAGATGGTAAAGCGAATCATTCTTGCAAGTTTGTGATGTTGTGTTAACTCAACTTTCGAGATTGTGAACTCCTTGAAATTGGGTTCATTATTGAGCATTTTTAGCGCATTGTCTACAGCAATATTGTTATAATCAGTCACAAATAAACGAATCTGCTTAGGAGATGAAATTGATTGATTATTCTCACTGACTTCCGCAGAATTTTTTGTGAATGATGTAGCATATCTATAAAAATGAGGGAGCATTGCTTTCATTTCTTTCACATGCCAAATCACAGGTATTGAATTTGTATCTAGGTTTTCGCTTAAGTCAACGATTTGTCTTTTTATGGGAATGATGAGTGAATCACTGACTTCCATACCCATCATATTACTACCTTTTGCATGAATCACTAGTGAGTCTTGGAACGGAACGATAGTAAAATTAGTATTGTATTGAATGGAGTCAGGAAGAGATGTGCCTTTTTTCAAAATGGAATCTTTAATCGAGACTTCCCATTCCAACATGATATTTTCTGGAACTGAACTAATATACACTTTGAAGCTTTGAGGATTACAAATAGATCCAATGCGTGGATGCGGACGATACATATCTTTGGAATTCATGCTGATCATGATCATGGATTCCAAAATAGTGGAGTCAATGACAATTTGAAAGTCGCGAATATTCATAGCATGAAATCTATCAATGATTTTCTCAGTTATCGGATGGATGGTCATATACACTTTTGCATCTTGATTTTCCAGCAGTTGTTTGCCCAGTTTCTGTATCATCGCATCATCATCTATGCTGAGTTTGCTATTTCGGGGAAAAATGAAGGATCTAAATGCGAGAGCATTTTCAGCTTTTTCAATATCTTGTTGTATCAGTTGTACTGTTGGGGTCAATGCCAGATAAGATGTTGCAGATGGAATCTGGCTTGATTTCTTGAGCATGTAAATATCTAATTTCCCTTTTCCGCCCGGCCTATCTGAAGTGAATGCGGCTTCGGTATCATTGAGAATTGTAAAATCCATATCATTCCATTCGGAATTGACTTCGTCGATCGGTATAGGTTCGAGCCACTTACCATTTTCTCTTACGGACATCAGAATGTCAAATCCACCCTTGCCTCCATGTCCATCCGATGCATAATACAAAGTATCAGGATGGGGTGAGAAAGGATTGATTTCATTGCCTGCTGAATTGATATAATCCTCCATTGGCTTTGGGCCAAGCCAATCTCCTTTTGGACTTTTGATATAATAGAATATATCAGCACCGCCTTTTCCCTCTTTATCTGAGGAAAAGAACAATGTTTGCCCATCGGAAGTAATGCATGGATGAGATGCGAAGGATCCGGGTTCTTCTTGTCCTAGGGGAAAGAGAATAGTATTATCTCTGAGTTCGAAAATTCCTAGGTAAGATCTTTTGAGTGTTTGATAGGTGGAACTGAAATAGATATTAGGATCACGCGTACTGGGAGTACGCTTATGAGGATAAGTGATGTGCATTCCTTTTAAGGAGGACTGATTCCAAGAATAAGGAATGATTGTGGATTCTTCACTGAAAAGATATTGTTTAGGAAATCCTGATATAATTCTGGTGAACATGAATTGATTGTCAAATTTCACCGGATTGAATTCATCTTGGGGTGAATTTATGCCTTCTGGTGTTCTTTTTAGTTCCCACGAGTTGTCTTGAGAACATAATTCGATAGAAAATGCAAAAAAAATCAAAAAATATATTGAGTATATCATTCTGATGGAAGTATTCATATTTGTTGGGAATTAGAAGTATGCCCGCCTTTCTTCAAACTTACAAATTCGATGCGAAAGGACATATTTTCTTAAAGAAATCAAAAAAACCATTTGGTGGGAATGTAGAAGAGTCGTAGATTTGTATTCCCATTCGGCGCGACTGCGCGGCGCGCTGATGCCCTTCAACGGAGGGGTTGAGATTGACAAACAGAAGAGAGATAAGGCGGTAGAAGGTAAAGCGGGTTTTGGTCCCGCGCCAAGTCATGTAAGTGAATTTGGCAGGATCAGATCGCGTTTTTTTTGTCTCTGAAGCTGACGAAATCTTCAAGGGATGTACATTGAAAACAGAGAACACAATTGTCAAGGAACAATGACATTGGCAGTAATGAGAGATTATTACTGTCCAAGTAAAAGAGAGTACAGCAAATAAAGTAAGTATACTCTGTCAATTCCTGTACAGGTTGCAAGAACCCATGAATTAATTCATGGAATATTACAGCCTTTATACCTAAAGTAAAGTACAGCAAAGAACTTGAGATATTAAAGATCAAAAGATTCGTTATAATACAACGGAGAGTTTGATCCTGGCTCAGGACGAACGCTGGCGGCGTGCCTAACACATGCAAGTCGAGGGTTTGATTTATCAAGCACTGGCATCCGGGTGAGTAACGCGTAGGTCATCTGCCCCTATCACAGACATAACAGTTCTAACGGACTGCTAATATCTGATGAGGCGAGCAATCGTCAAAGCTTTGGCGGATAGGGATGAGCCGATCAGTAGCTGGTCTGAGAGGACGAACAGCCACACTGGAACTGAGACACGGTCCAGACTCCTACGGGAGGCAGCAGTGAGGAATATTGGTCAATGGGCGCAAGCCTGAACCAGCGACGCCGCGTGGGGGATGAAGGGGCTTTGCCTCGTAAACCTCTGTCGGATGGGACGAAAGGTGGCTTTGAGCCACTGGGACGGTACCATCAAAGGAAGGATCGGCTAACTACGTGCCAGCAGCCGCGGTAATACGTAGGATCCGAGCGTTGTCCGGAGTTACTGGGTGTAAAGGGTGCGTAGGCTGTTCTGTGCGTCAGAGGTGAAATCCACGGGCTTAACTCGTGGGGTGCCTTTGATACGGCAGGGCTTGAGTACGAGAGAGGTGCGTGGAATTCCTGGTGTAGCAGTGAAATGCGTAGATATCAGGAGGAACACCGGTGGCGAAGGCGGCGCACTGGCTCGTAACTGACGCTGAGGCACGAAAGCGTGGGGATCAAACAGGATTAGATACCCTGGTAGTCCACGCCTTAAACGATGCATGCTTGGTGTTGGTCTCGCAAGAGATCAGTGCCGTAGTTAACATGATAAGCATGCCACCTGGGGAGTACGATCGCAAGGTTGAAACTCAAAGGAATTGACGGGGGCCCGCACAAGCGGTGGATCATGTGGTTTAATTCGATGCAACGCGAAGAACCTTACCCAGGCTTGAAGTCTACGTAGTAAAGAGATGAAAGTCAACTGACCCGCAAGGGAGCGTAGAGAGGTGCTGCATGGCTGTCGTCAGCTCGTGTCGTGAGATGTTGGGTTAAGTCCCGCAACGAGCGCAACCCCTATCCTTAGTTGCCATCAGGTTAAGCTGGGCACTCTAGGGAGACTGCCTACGCAAGTAGAGAGGAAGGTGGGGATGACGTCAAGTCATCATGGCCCTTACGTCTGGGGCTACACACGTGATACAATGGTCGGTACAGTGGGCGAAGGCGCGAGCCGGAGATAATCCCCAAAACCGATCTCAGTTCGGATTGCAGTCTGCAACTCGACTGCATGAAGATGGAATCGCTAGTAATCGCGGATCAGCACGCCGCGGTGAATACGTTCCCGGGCCTTGTACACACCGCCCGTCAAGCCATGGGAGTCGAGGGCGCCCGAAGCCGGTAGCGATACCGTCGAAGGCGAAATCGGTGACTGGGGCTAAGTCGTAACAAGGTAGCCGTACCGGAAGGTGCGGCTGGATCACCTCCTTTCAGAGATATTCCAGTGCATAGCTTCGGCAATGACATTGGACAGATGAAAGACAAAATAAAATAGAATTGCAGAGTACTGAAAGCAAGTAGATCTTTTATGTGAGCGATGTCATCAATTGATTATTGAATGAAGTCTGCAAGTACTGAATAGTAGTGCAAGTACAGCGTGAGGTTCAGGTAGACTAGTTTGATGATTGAGGTTAATTGAATGATTGTGTTTTCTGTTTTGAGTGTATCTCTTCTTGAAGAGAAGTCACTTATTTGACATAGTGAAACGGAACAAACGGACGGCCGAGACGACTTTGAGACCCCGCCCAGTTCGCCTGCCTTTGAGGTAGGAGACACGCAGAACAAGGGGCCTGTAGCTCAGCTGGTTAGAGCACACGCCTGATAAGCGTGAGGTCGGTGGTTCAAGTCCACTCGGGCCCACCAGAGTGCAATTAGCCGCCCGCGGTAGAAGGAATGGGCCCATAGCTCAGCTGGGAGAGCGCCTGATTTGCATTCAGGAGGTCATCGGTTCGATCCCGTTTGGGTCCACAAAAGACAGTAGTACATTGACATAGTGAAGTGCTATACCGAAAGACGCCGGCGCGCAAGACGTGGTGTGTTAGGTATAAGATGAAGAAGATACATGAACACGAGCAATACATAAGTATTGCGTGTCATTGATTTTGGTCAATGACATGATAGAAATAGCGCCTCATTGTAAGAGATTACAATGAGAATAAAGTAAAGTATAAAATAAGAGCCACTATGTTTGTTCAGGATAAGAAGGTGAAAGACACTTCGAGTCATGAAGAAGCAGCGTGCGACTTGAGAGAGGATTACCAGCGATGGTAATCTGATTCAACACGATGAAAAAAGACGAACCTGTAAAGGACTTTAGGCAAGATAATAAGAGCACACGGTGGATGCCTTGGCACAGAGAGGCGATGAAGGACGTGGCAACCGACGAAATGTCGCGGGGAGCCGGAAGCAGGCTTTGATCCGCGGATGTCCGAATGGGGCAACCCGGCAGGGGTCATGCCCTGTCACCCAGTAATGGGAGCGAACCCAGGGAAGTGAAACATCTCAGTACCTGGAGGAAGAGAAAACAAACGTGATTCCCTGAGTAGTGGCGAGCGAAACGGGAAGAGCCCAAACCGGCGTCGTAAGGCGTCGGGGTTGTAGGACCACAATAACGAATCGTATGGATAACAGAATGGTCTGGGAAGGCCAGCCGAAGAAGGTGAGAGCCCTGTAGGTGAAATCCAGAAGATAGTAGTGGAATCCTGAGTACCGCGGAGCACGTGAAATTCTGCGGGAAACTGCCGGAACCATCCGGTAAGGCTAAATACTCCTCTGTGACCGATAGTGAACCAGTACCGTGAGGGAAAGGTGAAAAGAACCCTTGAGAAGGGAGTGAAAAGAATCTGAAACCGTGTGCTTACAAACGGTCGGAGCACGAAAGTGTGACGGCGTGCCTTTTGCTTAATGAGCCAACGAGCTGCTCGTCACATGCGAGGGTAAGTCTTTTAAGAGACGCACCCGCAGCGAAAGCGAGTCTGAATAGGGCGATAGTATGTGGCGGCAAACGCGAAACCGTGTGATCTATCCATGGTCAGGATGAAGTGTGGGTAACACCACATGGAGGTCCGAACGGGTGTGGGTTGAAAACTACTCCGATGAACTGTGGATAGGGGTGAAAGGCCAATCAAACTCGGTGATAGCTCGTACTCCCCGAAATGTTTTTAGGAACAGCCTCGTGTTAATGTCCCGGAGGTAGGGCTCTGATAGGGTTAGGGCTGTCACAACGGTACCGACCCCTGATAAACCGCAAATACCGGAGACATGATGCACGGGAGTGAGGCAGTGAGGGATAAGCTTCATTGCCGAGAGGGAAAGAACCCAGACCGCCGATTAAGGTCCCCAAATATATGCTTACAGAGAAAGGATGTGTAGTTGCTGAGACAACTAGGATGTTGGCTTAGAAGCAGCCACTCATTTAAAGAGTGCGTAATAGCTCACTAGTCGAGCGACTATGCGCCGATAATAATCGGGACTCAAGCATATTACCGAAATCGCGGACTTCGTGTAAACGAAGTGGTAGGGGAGCATTCTGCTTGCGGAGAAGGTGTGATGTGAGTCATGCTGGAGCGTGCAGAAGAGCAAATGTTGGCATAAGTAGCGAGAACGGAAGTGAGAATCTTCCGCGCCGAAAGTCTAAGGTTTCCTTGAGCTCTGTTCGTCAGCTCAGGGTCAGTCGGCCCCTAAGGCGAGGCCAAACGGCGTAGCTGATGGGAATCAGGTGAATATTCCTGAACCGCTGTATCAATAAAAGTGACGCAGAAGTAGATCAATTGAGGCAAATGGCTTGTCCGAAGATTGAGGAATTCTGCCGAGAAAAGCGAGATACTGCGACCGTACCGCAAACCGACACAGGTAGACGGGTTGAATATACTCAGGCGCGCGAGTGAGCCGTGGTTAAGGAACTCGGCAAATTAACCCCGTAACTTCGGGAGAAGGGGTGCCTCTCATTTGAGAGGCCGCAGAGAAATGGCCCAAGCGACTGTTTAACAAAAACACATCACTCTGCCAAGACGTTAAGTCGATGTATAGGGTGTGACACCTGCCCGGCCGTAACTATAACGGTCCTAAGGTAGCGAAATTCCTTGTCGGGTAAGTTCCGACCTGCACGAATGGTGTAACGATTTGGGCACTGTCTCAACCACGGGCTCGGCGAAATTGTGGTACCGGTGAAGACGCCGGTTACCCGCATATGGACGGAAAGACCCTATGCACCTTTACTGTAGCTTATTATTGGGTTTGGATGCATCATGCGTAGGATAGGTGGGAGACTATGAAGCGGAGCTTTCGGGCTTCGTGGAGTCACCGGTGAAATACCACCCTTGATGCATTCGGATTCTAACCCGGCGGAGTGTATCCGCGGGGACAGTGATAGGTAGGCAGTTTGACTGGGGCGGTCGCCTCCTAAATTGTAACGGAGGCTCACCAAGGTTCCCTCAGCACGGTTGGTAATCGTGCGTTGAGTGCAAAAGCATAAGGGAGCTTGACTGTGAGACTGACAGGTCGAACAGGGACGAAAGTCGGTTTTAGTGATCCGGCGGCACTGCATGGAAAGGCCGTCGCTCAAAGGATAAAAGGTACGCTAGGGATAACAGGCTGATCTTCCCCAAGAGTCCACATCGACGGGAAGGTTTGGCACCTCGATGTCGGCTCATCGCATCCTGGGGCTGGAGGAGGTCCCAAGGGTTTGGCTGTTCGCCAATTAAAGCGGTACGTGAGCTGGGTTCAGAACGTCGTGAGACAGTTCGGTCCCTATCCTATGCGGGCGCACGATACTTGAGGGGGCTCGTTCTTAGTACGAGAGGACCGGAATGACCGGACCGACGGTGTGTCTGTTGTTACGCCAGTAGCATTGCAGAGTAGCCACGTCCGGTAAGGATAAGCGCTGAAAGCATCTCAAGCGCGAAACCTGCCCCAAGATGAGGTATCGCAATAAGGACCCAAAAAGATGATTTGGTTGATAGGCCGTATGTCGAAGCATAGCAATATGTGAAGCAGAGCGGTACTAATAGTCCAAACGGCTTGCCTGCACTGTTCTTTTCCATTAAGCAAAAGGGAAAAGAAGTCATAGAAATATGACAGCAGTGTCACAAGCACCCTTTAGAGGTTCGCTTTTTTCCCTGCTTTGAAATACAAGCATGGAGAATAACTCATGTAGAATCACTCTACAAGTCACATGCGCCTCTTTATGACTCGGTGTGTTGGAAAAACATACGAATAAATATATAACTCTTATAACCCACGAATTAATTCGTGGGCTTCAAAACAATGTTCATGCTCGGTGACGCTATCGCAGGGGTCACACCTCTTCCCATTCCGAACAGAGAAGTTAAGCCCTGTTGAGCCGATGGTACTGCATGCGTAGGTGTGTGGGAGAGTAGGTAGTTGCCGGGTCATCTTCTTCAACAAAAAGCCTCAATCTACCTTAGATTGGGGCTTCTTGCGTTT
>JBEEPK010000053.1:0-12877 GCA_041191145.1 Bacteroidota bacterium | reverse complement strand
GTCAGAAAAAAGCGGTTACCCAAGTCATTCGGCATATCTTGATTTTCACAAAAGAGAATTTGATTCCACGCTTAGATATTGGAAAGTGACCAATCACCCTGAATATACCCAAGAAAAATATCCATATATGATGGCTGATGCCAAAAAACAAGCACAAATCGATGCGAAAGAATATGTGGAGTATCTGGAGGAACTAGCTTTGTCATATTCAGAACAAGTGAATGAAACGGGAGTGATATGCTTGGCATTCGATACTGAATTGTTTGGTCATTGGTGGTTTGAAGGCCCCGAGTTCCTTTCCAACTTCATTCGCGAAATGGATCGGTCAGATATACTTTCTTTGAAATTCCCATCAGAGATTCAATGGAATGATTCGATACACACTGTGCAATGTTTTGCAGGGTCGTGGGGAATGAATGGTACGGATGAAACATGGAAGAATGAAAGTACGAGGTGGTTGCTGGACAATATGCATGATGCGGAACAGCGCTTTGAGAATAGAGTGAATAGTATTGATACTAATGATCAATTAGAAAAAAGAATCATGGATCAGGCAGGAAGAGAGCTTCTGCTCATGCAGGCTTCGGATTGGCCATTTCTCATTACAAAGAATCAAGCTTCGGATTATGCAAAAGAGAGATTCATGCAGCATCATTACTATTTTACATCATTGATTGCTTTTATTGATCTTATCAAGTCAGGTAAGGTCTTGACAAATGATCAAGAAACCTTGCTTGCCAGAATAGAACAAGTTGATGATATTTTTGAAACAATAGACATTCATCAATGGAGACATCATTCTGCATGAAATCTTCGAATTCCGGCAGAATATGTGGCGAGTACATTTGTTTCTTTGATTGCATCAACCGGACAAGACACAATATCTGTATCAAGAATAGTGATATCAGCATCAAATTTGATTGCCAAAGCTCCTCTTCTGTATTCCAATCCTGATGCTTCATGTGCCCAAGTAGTATAACTCAGTAATGCTTCTTTTTGCGTGATGATTTCTTGCGGCATCCATGCTTCCTTTTCCTGCATTGGAATTCTTCTGCAATATGCATCAATGCCCAAGAGAGGATTTGCAGATTCAATTGGGAAATCAGAACTACCAGCCGGTTTCAATCCATGATCAATCAAACTCCTCCAAGGATATGCAATGCTGTCACGATTACCCAATCGAACTTTGGCCATGTTTGCATCACTTATGCAATGAATGGATTGAGGAATTGATTTGATATCAAAATGATGCATTCTCTCTATATCTATTTCTTTCATTATTTGATTATGCTCAATTCTCAAAATTGTATGATCATCCGCAATTCCTTCCATGCGCAATTGTTGATATGCATTCATGACAAGCTGATTTGCCTTATCACCAATTGCATGTGTCGCAATGGAAAAACCTGCTTCAATACCGAGTTTCGCTTTTTCAAATAGCGTGTTTTCATCCATTAAAATCAGACCATGATGATCAGCATCTGCATATGGTTCAATCATTGCTGCGCCACGAGAACCGAGTGCACCATCTGCAAAAAACTTCAAGCCCGCAATGCGCATGAATTCACCTATAGCAGGCAAACATCCATGTTCGATCCATTCATCATTTTGTGCCTTCACATACGATTGAATGCGAATCGGTAATGCTCCGGATTCAGCCAATTCAAGAAAGACGGGAAGAAATTCAGGATGAACATCCATATCATGCACTTCGGTGATTCCAAAAGCAGAACATGCGTTTGCAGCCGTAATGATATTCTCTCTGATCTGTTCTTGAGTCAGAGCTGGAATATGTATTGAAATGAGATCCATCGCATTGTCTATAAAAATGCCACTTGGATTTCCATGTGCATCCTTGAGAATAGTTCCGCCATCCGGATCAGGTGTACTAGCATCTATTCCGGCAATTTGCATTCCTTTTGTATTGACCCAAGCTGAATGTCCATCTGCTCTTCGAAGATATACGGGAATATCGGGAAAAACCTCATCAAGATCTTGTGCCGTGGGATATGTTTTGTCAATCCATAATTCCTGATTCCAACCCATGCCATAGAGCCAATTCCCTCGAAGACTTGTATGATTCTTGCATGTATTCAAAATTTCTTCTTTAGAAGAAAGTGAATATAACATCAAGCCATTCAGTAATTCACCAAGCGCATGTAAATGACAATGTGCATCCACTAAACCGGGAACTGCATATGCACCGGGATATTCATGTTTGCCTTGTTCGGAGATGATGATCACTCCATTTGGATAAGGTTCAATGCCGACAATCCGGCCTCTTTCTATTGTGATGATTGCTTGGATTGGATTCATGATATGTTCGAGATAATAAAAAGCCGGTTATCGATGGAGCAAAGTCCTTCCATAACCGGCAAAAGTTAGATTGCGATGATTAATTTCTTCTTCTGCTCGGATCAATTTCATCCAAATAGGAAACCTTTGCGACCAACTGTTCTTCGGTCTCAACATTCTCTGCATCTGGTAAACAACAATCTACAGGGCAAACTGCTGCACATTGAGGTTCATCATGAAATGTCTTGCATTCGGTACATTTATCGGGAACGATGAAATAAAAATCCGGTTTCCAAAAATCACCTTTGAAGCTTCCTGGTGAAGTTGAATCTTCATATTGATTCTCACCAAGAGTCCACACTGAACCGCCTTCATAAATGGCATTGTTTGGGCATTCCGGTTCACATGCTCCACAATTGATGCAATCATCAGAATTTATGTAAATAGCCATATTGTTCCTTTTCTCTTATTGTCTGATTAAAATGGTACATCGTCATAATCACCACCGCTTGCAGGTGGTTCTTGTCCATAATTAGGTTGTTGTGGTGCTGAATTTCCACCGGATTGACGGTCGATTCTCCAAGCATTGATATTGGTGATATAGACCTGGCGTCCATCTTTTGTATTCACCAATTTGCCTCGAAGATCAAAGGAAACCTTTACTTGATCTCCTTTATTCATGGAATCGAGTAAATCGCATTTGTCTTGAACGGCTTGCATTTTGATATACTCATTATACATTCCGCTTGTTGTTTCGACCACAAATTCTCTTTTTTTGAATGTGTCTGTGATCTGTTGTGTGTCGAAGATTTCAAATAATCTTCCTTGCAATTCATAAGCCATTATGGACCTTATAGATTATCGTTTATCAATGATGATCAAAAATTTTGAATTCCAAAACTTGGCCGGATCGATGATTGACATTCCACCGGATACTTTTTCAAGAAGTTTCGGATTATGAGAAGAAATGATCTGAAATTTATCTGGAACTGGTAGCATACGTACAGTTCGAGCATCTATGCGAATAAAATCTTGTTCATTTAAATTTCTTCCGGGAACAAAAGTTCCTCCAATTCCAAGAAATCCATTACCTTCTTCGATGATGATTCCTCTTTCTTCAAGATCTTTTGCTTTGCCAATGATATAGTAGTAAGTGCTTCTTTCAACTTCAATGCGCTCTTTTTCACCTGCAATTTGATTTGCCTGTTCTTTGAATTGATCTCGGCTCTGAGAAATAATCCCTGCATCCGCTTTGAGTTGTTCAATCTCAGTGTCTTTAGATAACATTTGCTCTTTCATTGCAGTAACATTTCTTTCCAATTCAGCAATTTTCTTGGTTAATGCATCTGCGCTGCTTTGCATTTGCTTGATCTTAGCGCTACTTGCTTTGATGATTTGCTGTGAAGCGGTCAATGAGTCTGAAAGACCACGAATCTTGTCAAGAATTCTTATCCTTTCCTCACCGGAAGCTGATTTAACCTCTTCCATAGCAGAGTATATTTCATTGATGAACCCTGAAGTTTGCATCAATTCAGACATCAATCTGTCTTTTTCCATTGATAAGGCTTCCAATTCAGCATTTTCAGCAATCAATTGTTCCATTGATTTTCCCTCATAGGTCAATGGAGTATCTTCCTTTTTGTCGCAAGAGGTCAATGCAAAAGCAAGAATTACAATACAAACTATTTGAATTGGAAGCTTTGCAGAGCCAAGTAATGTAGAAATCATGGTAAATCCATGAAAATGGTACGGATAGTAAATTATCTTGAACGCAATTTACAGATTTGAAGGAAAAGAATGACACCTCAAATCCCGCGAATTATCACTTAAGAACGGAATATGGACAGTGGGTCTTTGAGCATGGCTTCGAGTGCCGGTATATCTTTTGCACCTGCTGTTGCCATATGTGGCTTTCCGCCACCTCCACCACCAAGTTTTTTTGCTATCATTCCAACCAATTGTCCTGCAGGATGCTCCTTGGCTACATCATCGGTTGCGATGCAAACCAATGAAATTTTGTCGTCCTGTACAGATGCAATAAGTCCAAGTCCTTGAATATTCAATGTTGAGCGAAGTGAATCACCCAATTGTTTGGCTTCATCCATGGATAGCCCATCAGCTCGCATTGAGACAAATCTTATGGTAGTTTCAGGAAGGATAACAGCAGATTCAATCACAGATTGCAATTGAGATGATAAATCACCAACTTTTAGCCCGGACAATTCCTTTTCTAGGGATTTGATTTGATCTTGAGCATTCTGAATCGTTTTGTCCTTTTTGTCCAATTCACTTCGAAGCCCTTGAATATATGTTTCAATGCCAAAAGAGGTGATTGCTTCTATTCTGCGAATTCCGGATGCGACGGAATTTTCGCCAAGGATATGGAAATAGCCAATATCAGCTGTATTGTCCACATGCGTTCCACCACAGAATTCCGATGAGAATTGTTCATCTATGGTCACCACTCTGACCTTGTCGCCATATTTGTCGCCAAAAAACATCTTTACGCCCGGAATTGCCCTGGCTTCTTCAATGTGTAATTCGCGTGTCAATACTTCAATTCTCTCGCGAATCTTTTCATTGACGATTGCTTGGATATCGGCGATTTCTTCTGGACTCACTTTCTGAATATGGGAAAAGTCAAAGCGCAAAGAATCTGGTCCGACAAATGAACCGGATTGTTGAACATGTGTTCCCAATACTCTGCGAAGTGCTTCATGCAAAAGATGCGTTGCGGAATGGTTCTTTTGAATATCCCATCTACGATCTCTATTCACTGCCAGATGTGCAGAACTTCCGGGATGTGCCATGACCTCTTTGTCAACGAAGTGCACAAAAGCGGATCCGGATTTTCTCACATCATTTACATGATAAGAAATATTGTCAATCATTATTAAGCCGGTATCTGAAACCTGACCACCCATTTCTGCATAGAATGGTGTGACATTCGTAATGATTGTATTTTGTTCCGCAAGTTGAACTTGGGCATCTGTTGTCAGTTCTTTCCAACCACGGAATTCAGTTTGGTGATCATGTTGAAGTGATTCGACTTCTTGCACGATGCTTTTACGAGCACTTCTCGAGCGATTTCTTTGCTCATCCATGAGAGCAGTGAAACCTGATGAATCAACGGTGAGACCGCGTTCTCTAGCTAGTAATTCCGTGAGATCGGCAGGGAAGCCGAATGTATCATAGAGGAGAAATACATCTGCGCCTGAAACAATTGTTGCATGTTCTTGTTTCATGGATTCATGGATATGCTCAAAACGCTCTAGACCACGCTCAAGCGTTTGGAGAAAACTCTCTTCTTCGGCTTTGATCACTCTTTTGACATGATCGAGATTGGTTATTACTTCCGGAAATATATCGCCCATTGTTTGTGCTAAGATATCGGGCAATTGATAGAGCATCGGTCCTCTAAAGCCAAGATTACGAGCATATCTGCAAGCTCTTCTGAGAATGCGTCTCAAAACATAACCTCTGCCTTCATTGCCGGGCATGGCACCATCTGCAATTGAAAATACCAAAGTGCGAATATGATCAGCGATGACTCGCATTGCTATCCCATCTTTATTGTCAAGAGCGCCGGAATATGACTTCTTGCTCAGTCTTGAAATTTCACCTATGATTGGAGAGAAAACATCGGTGTCATAATTTGAATCCACTTCTTGCATAACAGCACAAATGCGCTCGAATCCCATTCCTGTATCAACATGTTTTTGTGCCAATTCTTCAAGCGTTCCATCACTTTTGCGATTATACTGCATGAAAACTAGATTCCAGATTTCCATCACTTCGGGTACACCAGCATTCACAAGCGGACCTCCGGTCAAATCGGGAGTGCGGTCGAAATGAATTTCCGAGCATGGACCACATGGACCTGTATCACCCATTTCCCAAAAATTATCTTTCTCATCAAATCGGTGAATCTGAGTCTCAGGTAAATATGCTTTCCATAATTCGAATGCTTCATCATCGGTGCGAAATACGGTTGCATGTAAACGCTCTTTGGGTAATTTCCATCGCTCTGTGAGTAATTCCCAAGCAAATGCAATCGCATCTTTTTTGTAGTAATCTCCAAAACTCCAATTACCAAGCATTTCGAATAAGGTATGATGGTAGGTATCATATCCCACTTCTTCGAGATCATTGTGTTTACCTGAAACTCGTATGCATTTTTGGGTATCAGCACATCTTGTGTATTCTCTTTTGCCTTGACCAAGGAATATATCTTTGAATTGATTCATTCCGGCATTCGTGAATAATAGCGTTGGATCGCCATGTGGAATGACAGGCGCGCTGGGCACGATGGTATGTCCTTTTGAAGCAAAAAAATCTAAAAAGGAAGCTCTAATTTCGCGTGAGGTCATGACTTTTACAGTGATGTATAATGAATGCTGCAAAAATACGGTTTTTTTTGAGAGCTTGGATTGGATGTGGATAGCTGATTATACTCTTTGTATGGGTGTTTTGATCATGGTTCGAACCAAGCGGGATTTCAGTCTTTTGGCATTGAAATACTCTGCAATTCCATGATTTTTAAGAGTATGTTGATTTGTTTGACTCTCAATCATATATCGATAATAAAAAGGACCAAATTCGAGAGTATGCTTATTACTGATGCGAATATTTAATTCTTCGCCATCAATCGTACCTTGAATATTGATGGAAGTTGCTATTCGCATTAAAGAAGAGGTGAGTGTGACATTCTCAAGTTGAATGCGGCACTGTTCAATTTTCTTGATGCCATGAATTGTATCAGCAATAAAACCAATACTCAATTCCTGGCTCACTTTAGACTGTGGGTAGTGATAATAAACAATGGTTTGATCAGTGTCAATTTGACAACGGCCCCAATACCAATCATCATAATCAGCATATAATGCATCGGTTCCTGAATTGCAGTCATGATATCCATGTCCTTCAAATGTCCATTCAGAATGTATGTCATCATATTGAGAAAATGAGAGATTCCCTTCTACCTTGCATTGTGGTGCAATCAAGCGCCAGCAGTGATTACCCTTGCCATCTTCGTAAGTATGTTTTTGTTCATCTGTATTGTGAAAAGTCAATTCGCCATGTATGGAGTTGACTGAATCGGGATAATCTGTGTCAATACCAATTGTGTAAGAATCTCCACTTTTCCGGAATGTCATACCACCCATTCGAATATGTAGATCATCGTGATGCGCAATGATTTCATTATGTTCGGTATGATGCACAAAACCGGCTAGTTTTTTCCCTCTGCGATAGAGTGAAACGGCATAGCCGGAATACTCTCTACAATCCGCATTAGGAAGAGCTTCCAGCCAATAGGGAGACATAGGCATTCCATCAAAAAAGATGATTGTGATTGCCAATTCCTGAGATTTATCAATGGCATCGAAATACCACCATTCATATGTTCCGGGTTCTTGGACGCGCATGGGCAAATCGCCATCAATTCCCACTTTCACATGCATCATGAATATGGATTCCTTCCATAGAATTGAGGTGGTTGTTCAGCTCTATCAATCGGTGAATCAAGAATTGGGAGCACTATTGTAATCATCGTGCCTTTGTCTTGCGTACTTTCGGCTCTGATCGTACCTTCATGTGCTTCTATGATCCATTTCACGATGGACAAACCCAATCCATTACCTTGAATATCCTGCGATCTTGCTTGATCTGCTCTATAAAATCTGTCGAAGATATGAGGTAAATGCTCAGGTGCTATGCCCACTCCGGTATCGCTCACACGCAGAATAGCGCGATCGCCTTCTTTGACCAATCGCATCAGAATATCGCCACCTTCTGGTGTGTATTTAATTGCATTGTCCACTATATTCAGAAGTGCTTGATGAAGTCTGACGGAATCTCCATCTATCACAATATTGGGTTCTATCATGCTGCCAACCGAAATAGAACGCTCTTCCGCCAAAATCATCGCATCTTCACTCAGGTCATCAAGCATTGTGCTCAGATTCACGGTTTGATGATCAATGCTCACCTGACCTGTCTCAGCTCTCGATAAATCGAGCAAAGTTCGAACGACTTTTGATAAACGGCCTACTTCTTCCAATGCGCTTATGAGCAAAGTCTGATATTCCTCCGGTGATTTGTCACTGCGCAATGCAACTTCCAATTCTCCTGTCAAAATAGCCAGAGGAGTTCTTAACTCATGCGACACATCAGCTGTAAATTGCTTGATTTGATTAAATGATCCTTCAAGGCGGGCAATCATCTCATTCAATGTATAGGTCAATCGTGCAACTTCATCATTGGTTTTCGGTTCGGGCAAACGATTGCTGAGATTGCTTGCTGTGATCTCTCTTGCCGATGTTGCCAAGTCATCTATTGGTTTCAGTGATACTCTCGCCAGAATAAATCCACCGAATGTGGATATGAGCAATACCATTGGGAATCCAATGAGTAATGCATTGAATAACTCATATAAAGTTGAATCAATTTCTTCGAGGGAGTATCCCACCGTTATAAATGCCTTTGAAGTTTTTCCTCGAAATAAACGAAGATTTTGAGATTCACTTCCGAATGAAGTGATAGTCATGATGTTTGAGAGACCAGAGTTCAAGGGGGTTTCGTCAAGCAAGGGGAGTGAATTTGTATCGAGATTTTCGGATCGCCAAACAATTTGACCTTTGAGATCGGCAATCTGGATATAGTAATTTTTCGGATTGAAGAGAATATGTTCATAGACCGCTGACCACACTGGGTCTTCATCAATATCGGAAGTATCCGCACGAGACATGCGTATGGTATCTGTAAGTGGAGCGGAATCCCTGAAAAAGGCGAATGAATCAGCAGGTTCTGGCTGACTTCTGCGTGCTTTTTTTCTTCTTTGTGTTGCGGGCCTGAGCGGTTGCATCGTTTCTTTCTGCTTTTTCCTGATGATGAAATCCAAAGATGTTGCAACCCGTTCAAGAGAGGCATCCAGATTTTGATATAAATCTTTGGAAACGGTGAGATATGCGGCTATGCCGAATGCTAGAAGCGTCAGAGTGACGATCGCACTATACCAAAAGACCAATCGAAAGCGCAGTGAAATGCTTTTCATGAAAGAAGAAAATTAAGGATACAACTATATGCAATCTATGAAAATTCGATTTGTCGTCCCCCACGCAAGTCTATTTGAGAATGAATCCTGTCTCCATTGACCAAAACAAAAGATCCATGGATTCCATGTCTATTTCCACATCTTTACAGTATTTCAGCCAGGCTTTTTCAATTCTGAGATACATTGATGTATTGGTCGGTGGATTCTTTGCGCTTTTGACTCCACATGCCAATAGATGCTTGAGAATGTGTCTATCGAGAATCGTCGGTCCAAATATCCCGATATTTCGCATGAAATGTGCTGATTCTTTCATGCCAAAACCTCGAATCTTTGCCGTAAGAATATCGCGAAGCATGAGTGGCTTTTGTCGATACGCGTGAATCAATGACCTGATTTCAGGAAAATTCTCCTTGAGCAATTGAAGATTGATGGTTTTCTGATTGTGGAATCGAATATAATGCTCGGGATCTCGTAGAAGAGGCATTGGGTCCAAATCATTGAATTCAAAATTCATGTCGATAAGTTTTTTTACGACTGATTCAGCATGCACAGCCTTGGACTGTGGTGTCAGAATGCAATAACATGCTTCATAAAACCAGTCCATTTCGGGAACATTGAGAAAATCTTGCAATCTATTGTCTATTTCCGATTGCATTTTCAAGTATTCAGTGGCATATTTTTCAGGGAATTCGATATTCTTCTTTTGTGTACTCACGCTTCATCGCATCATGTTTTTGTAATTTGCATGCGAATATTGTGAATTTTCGCCTGAGTTCTTTCACTCTTGCTCATTGTCTTTACCATCTCATGCCAACAGCACTCTTCATTGATTCCATGGGCCTTGTTTTTAGGGCCTATCATGCTATGTCCAAAAGCGGATTCAAAGCCCCAAATGGCGAACCCACAGGAGCAGTATTCGGTTTTGCCAATATGATCACAGCAATTCTTGATGCCGAAAAACCGGATTTCATTGCAGCGGCATTTGATACATCTGCGCCGACATTCAGACATGACAAATATGATGGCTATAAAGCACATCGAGATGAATTCCCCGAGGAATTGGTGCCACAAATGCCTCGCATCAAAGAGTTTTTGCGATTGATCGGAGTTCCTGTATTGGAGTTACCAGGTTTTGAAGCTGATGATATCATTGGAACATTGGCAAAACAAGCTGGTGCTTTGGGATATGATGTGCGTTGCTTGACCTCAGATAAAGATTATTTTCAACTCGTCGATGATCGGATTTGCATTCTGCGTCCGGGAAAAGATGCAAATGCCTATGATATATACAGAAGAGATCAAGTGAAAGAAAAAATGGGTGTATTTCCTGAGCAAATCATTGATCTATTGGCTTTGATTGGAGATGCTTCCGATAATATTCCGGGCGTGAAAGGAATTGGAGAAAAAACAGCGCAACCACTCATTGAACAATTTGGTACAATCGAAAAGGTTTATGAAGCACTTGAACTCATTGAACGAGAA
The DNA here is from genome assembly GCA_041191145.1 of Bacteroidota bacterium. Lineage (GTDB taxonomy): Bacteria > Bacteroidota > Ignavibacteria > Kapaibacteriales > UBA961 > UBA961. Next base: position 2,046 of record JBEEPK010000053.1, on the reverse strand, counting down.
ACCGTTAAAAAGAAATTGATTGAAGGAAAGGATTCTGCAATTCTTTCCAAAGAATTGGTGACCATTCACACGGAAGTTCCACTTCCCATAGAATTGGTCAATTGTGTTCCAGGTAAAGCCGATCCTGTTGGGATTGATGGTCTGTTCTCATTGCTTCAATTCAATACTTTACGGAGAAAATGGGCAGAAAGAACATCAGGACAAATCAATGCACAATCTGAATCTCAAGGCATTACTCAATTTGGCACTGTTGCGAGCAGAGAACATGATTATCAATTGGTGAATGATGAATTGACATTCAAATTAATGATGCATGAAATCAAGTCAGCAAAAAGAATCTGCTTTGATTTGGAAACAACATCACTTAATACAATGACTTGCTCGATTGTTGGTTTTGCAATCAGCGCAAAACCGGGGAAGGCATTTTTTGTATTGACAAAAGATGAAGATCTTGATGTTTGTGATATTCCGGAATCTTTATTCGATGCTCCTTCTGAGAGATCACAATCCAAACATGCTCAAGCCACCACTTTGAAAGCGCATGATATTGCTTCTGCTTTACAATCAATATTGGAAAATCCATCGATTGAGAAGATTGCCCAACATGGGAAATTTGATGCATTGATTCTCAAACGATATGGAGTGACCGTTCATCCTTTGTCATTTGATCCAATGCTTGCAAGCTATGTATTGAATCCAGATTCTCAGCATGGCATGGATGCACTTGCAAAAAAATGGTTGGATTATGAACCCATTCCCATCAGCGCATTGATCGGTGAGAAAAAACAAGGTTCAATGCGGGATGTGGAGCCACTCAAACTCATGGAATATGCGGCTGAAGATGCCGATGTCACGCTTGTATTGGCTGATACACTGAATGCACAATTGGAACAATCCGGTCAATTGAGTTTTGCGCAGTCTGTGGAATTTCCCCTGAGCGAAGTGCTTGTTGAAATGGAGTATAATGGCGTTGCAATAGATCTTGATGCACTCGGTACAATTTCGGTTCATATCAAGAAAGAAGTAACTGCTTTAAAAGAAAAGATTTATGAAGCTGCAGGTACTGATGCTTTCAATATTGATTCTCCAAAACAAGTTGGTGAGATATTATTCGAGAGACTTGCTTTGCCGAGTCCGAAAAAGACAAAAACCGGCTATAGTACAGATGTTTCTGTTCTCTCTGAACTTTCGGATGAATACCCTATTGCAGGATATATCCTTGAGCATAGACAATTGCAAAAACTGCAATCAACCTATGTTGAATCATTACCCAAGATGGTGAATGTAAGAACCGGAAGAATACACACAACATATAATCAGACAATCGCGGGTACAGGAAGACTTTCTTCCACTGAACCCAATCTGCAAAATATCCCGATCAGAACTGCATTGGGAAGAGAAATCAGAAAAGCTTTTATACCAAAGAAAGGAAATCTACTACTATCTGCTGATTATTCTCAAATTGAATTGAGAGTAATGGCTCATGTATGTAATGATGCAACCCTAGTTTCTGCTTTTAATGCAGGACATGACATTCATACTGCCACAGCCGCCGCATTGTTTGGGTTGGATTTGAATGATGTGCAATCTGAACAAAGGCGAATTGCAAAAACAGTGAATTTTGGAATTATGTATGGTCAGGGAAGTTTTGGTCTTGCCAGACAACTAGGAATCTCGCGCACTGAATCCAAAGAAATCATCGATCAATATTTTCTTCGATATCCAAATATCAAATTGTATATCGATGAAACAATTGAAAAGGCCAAAAAACAGGGGTATGTTGAAACGCTTCTTGGAAGAAGAAGATATTTTCCTGCATTGGAAAGTAATAATCAAGCAATAAGACAGGGAGCCGAGAGAGCGGCAATCAATATGCCTATTCAAGGTACCGCGGCAGACATGATGAAGCTTGCAATGATCAATGTTCATGCACGCATGAAAAAGGAAGGCATGAATTCACTTATGATTTTGCAAATTCATGATGAACTTGTTTTTGATGCATTGAAGGATGAAGTTGATGCATTGCGTGATCTTGTTAAGCATGAA
>JBEEPK010000052.1:0-24614 GCA_041191145.1 Bacteroidota bacterium | reverse complement strand
AGATACATTTCAAAGTGCGACATGATGACACCATCTTCATCAATGTCACTTTCTTCTCCAAGTACGATTTCATTAATTAATTGTCGAATCTCGGGGTCACCTTTTGGCATCCAAGGAAGGTCCACGCAGGTGAGATTTTTTTGTAAAGCTTTGAGGAGGGACATAAAATCCCAAACCGCAAAGACATGTGTTTCCATGAATCTCCGAAGATCATCACCGGTTTTCATGGATGTATAGAGATCATGATTGATGAGTTGTTCTCTTAAAGATTCAATATCAGGGTGATTCATAAAAGCTCTAGGGTACGTGATTAAGGTTTGTCTAAAACACGATATATTTTTCTAATAGTTTCATGAACAAAAAAAAGTGCAAAACTTTCAATTCAATACTATGAATATGGCATGAAAACGGATAAGTAATTAGTGCTTATTCTCACATCCTTTCTGCTGAACAATATTCATGAAAGATTTACTCAGTCATATTCAAATGGTCCCCATGAGCCAACTCGCTTCGAAAGCATATCGGAGATTGGCCAAAGAGGGCGGTGCATGGTTTGAAGCCTTGAAAGATAAAAGAGTATGTACGTATGCCCGAGCAGAATATCATGATGAGCAGTCCCCTATAGTGAGGATTCCCGGTGGTGATGCCATGTATGCTCATGCATTATCCATAAAGGCATTGGCTGACAATCATGTGCAATCACTGTTTACAATTCTTGACAGTGGTTGGGTGAATATGTCCGTAAAAAGACATGATCATCATGTTCGATTGAAGGAATCTGTCACATCTTCCAATTATCCTGAATCAGCTCGAATTCTTGATGTATTGCTTCACTCACCTTATGGACTAAAGAGGGGAGCTGAACTATTACATTATTTCCCGATTGATTGGCAATTGGATTGTAAATCCGGATATCGTTGGGATGCACTCAAGCATTATAGTGAAATTCAATATGGTTTGGTTCAGGGCTCAGATATTAAAGTTCCGTGGGAAATGGGACGATTCACGCATGCCCCAAATCTCGCCTCTGCCGCAATGCTGACAGACCAAGAAGAATCTCCAATCCGAAGCAAAGAATTTTATGCGCATGTTTTTCGTACGCAGGTTCTTGATTTTATTGCATTCAATCCACCCCGATTTGGCGTTCAATGGAAAAGTCCGATGGATTGTGGCTTGCGCATACTCAATATGCTCATTGCTTATGATATGTTCAGATCTATTGGGATTGAATGGGACAGAGAATTCTCAAGCATTTTCAGAAGATCTTTGCATGAGCATGCCATACATATCATGGAGCATCCAGAATGGTCGCCGACTAGCAGGGGAAATCATTATCTGGCAAATCTTGTCGGAATTGTGAGTGCTTTGAAGGGCTTGCCATTGACAGATGAATATGCGGGAATATTGCGGTTCGCATTGGCTGAAACCGTGGCTGAAGCAAAACAACAATTCTTACAGGATGGATTGAACTTTGAGGCATCAATGCCATATCATGGATTGTCTTCTGAATTGCTTTCCATCATTCTTGGGATATTCACCTCATTCAGCGATGAAGAAAGAGAAAAAATTTGTACCAGTCCCGTGCATTTTCGTTCACTTTCTGCTACCATTCAGCCGGCTACACCATCTGAGTTTACAAAAGCCCTTTCTGAATTGAAATCAATCATCAGAAAGTCATATGATGCGCTCATTCTGCTTTCATTAGATGGAATTCATCTACCAAATATTGGAGACAATGATAGTGGCTTCACTTTTCGAATGACACCTTCGGGTAATTGGGTTGATGCCCGCGAAGCACAGTTTCAGTATCAAAATCTGAATCCTGAATTCGAATTGCCTGATGTGAAGAGTATATTCCCTCGGAATAAGACGGATGAAGCTTTTGAATGGATTTCGGATACTTTGGATTGTAGGCCTGTACTCGGGATTATTGCCGGAGCACTTCAGATTTCAATTCCAGAAATGCTTGAACAGGTTGGCTCCATTGAATATCAATTGATTTCTTCCATCATTGAACCTGAATATAAAATGTCAGGAGCTCCCAATATGCCCTTGCCATTTGGAGATGCATATCCGCATTTGCATTCATATCCCGCATTTGGACTGTGGAGCATCAAGCATGAAAAATATGGCGCAATCATGAGAGCAGGTTCAATTGGACAAAAAGGAAAGGGAGGTCATGCACATAATGATCAACTATCTTTTCTTCTTTCGATCGAGGGTGAAGAATTTTTCGGAGATCCCGGTACTTTTTGGTATACGGCATCACCACTTATGCGCAATATTGGCAGATCGGTCACGATGCATTCCACAATGATCATTCCGGGAAAAGAACAAAACACTTGGATTGAAGGCCCCGGTGATTTACTCTTTTGGATGAAACCTGATCAAGCAAATGCAGATGGAATGTTCAATGACAAAACATGGAAAGGCGTGCATCATGCCTATGGTGAGCCACATATGCGTACATTGATTTTTTCGGAGAAAAGCATCAAAGGACATGATCATTGCGCAATGGAAATGCGAAAAATCGTACAATTTCACTGTGTTCCGGGCATACAAGTGCATCAGGAAAAGTCCGGAACAGTACACTTGAAGAGTCCATTGGGTAAGTCCATATCGCTAAACTCCTTATCGGGATTTGCATTGGAGATTATTCCTGCAATCTATTCCAGGGCTTATGGAAGAGTCGAAGAATCAACGCTTATTCGCATGGAAGTGGATGCAAAAACCCTTGATATTCACTGGGAAATCAAAATATGAATATGAAGTTCAGGCAAAATCAAGAGCTTAAAATAGAGATTGGGTATATTTGCAGAGTATTTGATCTTCAATCATGATATCTATGTTCCGACTGCACATCATTCTTCTCATTATGTGTTTATATTCGATTCCAACTCGAATATCGGCTCAAGATATCCCATTCCCAAGATTCATTGTCAATAGCGATGCCTCTGACATTGATTCTCTTTTGCCTGATTCAACCCATATCGAAGCGCATGTTTCAGGAATCATCACAGAAGTGATCATCAAGCAATCTTTTGTGTATCAGGGCAGTTCAACTCTTGAGGCATCACTACTCATGCCTATGCATCCTTCCATCATGATTCATGGTGGAATGGTGAAAGTGGGTAATCAATCGTATAAAGCTGAGATGAAAGACAAAGAAAAAGTTCGAGATATATATGATCAAGCAAAGAAAAAACTCGATCCATTTTTTCTTAGTTGGAATGAACCTAATGCTTTTCAAATGCATGTGTCTGGGATTGAACCCGGAATGAGAGTTTCCTATGAGATCCGCTATACTCAAACAATGAGACCAAATTCGGGGAAATATCAACTCACATTACCAAAACCGCTCAAACCATATTATCTCAAAGTATTGGATTTTGTTCCATTGTATCGTGACACCTTTTCCGATACAAGTTTTGCAGAAGTGAAGGAGTATCCTACAGGATCACTCACTTCAACTGTGATAGTCGCAAAGGGTGGATCCATGGCCAATTGTACTGCAAAGGGATTGGCATTACAAGAAAATGAATCAGCCTTCATCGGAACATTCTCATCAAAATCATCTGATAGTCCACAAGAACTTTCCGTTGAATATCAATTTGCCGATCAAGAGCCTGCCGCCAATGTGATGATGTATGAAGACAATAATGATAAATTCTTCCTCTTGACGCTACATCCTCCGGTTAATAAACAATTGCGTGATTCCAATCATTCTCATGAATATGTGATTCTCTGTGATTCATCTGCTTTGGAAACAGGTGCTGCATCTACCTTTTGGAATTCTTTCTCAAAGGGTTTGTATCCTGGAGACAGAGTGAATATTCAGCATTTTGGAAATGAGAATATTCAACTTTCCGACACATCGCAATTCTGTACAAAAGACATGGTCTCAAGGGCTCATGTCTTTTTCAATAGAGTCCAAGAAACAGAGGGACTTGAGCCAATTGCGCTGATTGATCGCTTAACGAATATTCTGTCTCAGCCTCAATCGGGAAATATGTCCGCAAGAACCATCATCATTCTGTCAAATGGTTTTGTGGATGCAGGTCCGGATATTTTTGAACAAGTGAAAAAGCAGTTGACAGATGCAAATATCTTCGCAATTGCAACAGGAAGTGAAAGCAATGAACGATTTTTTGATGCGCTTTCTCGTTTGACGATGTCTGAACCCATGGCTCTGAAAGGAAATCATGAGTCAATGGAACAACAGGCAAGTAATATTGTGAGAATGCTGCAGAATCCGGCACTCACTAAGTTAAAAGTCGGCTTTGATGGATTTAATGCAATCGAACTTGAACCGGCCAGTTATCCTGATTTGTATTCTGAAAGACCTGTCATGATCTTTGGTAAATTTAAGGGTAAGGCAAAAGGTCGAATAGTGATAACCGGCATGATGGGTGATAAGTCATTTGCCAAAACACTTGAAATATCTTCCATAAAGCAAACACCATCAAATACAGCACTGCCATATCTTTGGGCTAAACAGAGAATTGCATTATTGATTGATTATAATGTCTATGAAAGAACCAATCAACGCGTGAATGAAATCACGAAACTTGGCAAGCGTTATGGTGTGCAAACTCCATATACTGCATTTGGAGTCTCAGGAAATGAATTGGGCAAAAAGAAAGTGATTCCTGCTATCATGTATCAACCTTTGAATCTTGCAATTGGTGGAACACTTGTGACGAGTTCTTCGGGTATGCAGTTGGCCAGAACAAATGAAGTGGAAGTTGAAGCTGCATGTAATTATCAAGATGCAGGTGCTCATGATGAGGAGGGTTTAATCAGCGTTGGCTCAGTGATGACTGAAAAAGTGATGGATAATGCTGTATTGGATGCATATAAAAATACTGTTGAACAACAACTTTCAGCAATGCTTGCTTGCTATGCCGAGGCATTGCCAAAGTTTTTTCACTTGCAGGGTACAATTCAAATATTGGTGATTTATGATGAAGATGGAAATATCACCGAGATTTCGATGGCTGATTCAGAATTGAATATCCCTGAAATCGATGATTGTATTTTGAAGGCCGCACAGTCCATCAATTACCCTAAAACCATGGAAGGCATGGTACAAATTTCATTCCTGCTTGAAGTATTATAATTCTTTTTCGGCATTGATTTGTTGCAATGCTCTCGAAGGATTATTGGAAAGGAACATACCTAAAGCTTTCACTCCTCTTTCAATCATGGCATTTCTGCTTTCGATTTCATCCTGTGCAAATGATGCTAAGACATAATCCGCCATTTGCCCGGGACCGAATTTTTTATCAATCCCAAATCTGAATCTCCAAAAACCAGGTCCTATATGTGATATCACCGATGAAGTTCCATTGTGTCCTCCATCGGAACCACCCTGTTTCAATTGCATTTTACCGACAGGAAAATTGTATTCATCCACAAGAATAATGACATGTTCTGTGGGGATTTTATAATAACGAATGAATTCACCAACAGCTTGACCCGAGTTATTCATATATGTTTCGGGTAACATTATAGATATTTTTTTTCCATGAACCGAGCATTCGCTTTCAAGCCAAGAACCGCGACCTTTCTTGAAACCGGCTTGTTTTGATTTCGCAAATGTTTCCGCGATCATCCAACCTATATTGTGTCTGGTGGATTCATATCGTTCTCCGGGATTTCCCAATCCAACAATCAGCCAATGTGCCATTTAGTTCTCAATGCTCCCTTCATTTTTTGCAGTCATGAAGAGAAATAATGATGCCACGAGCCATCTGGCGTCTTCGAGTACTTTTGCCCATCCAACTTTTGTGACTTCGGCTGCTGCGGCCGGTGAGCTTTCTCCAAAGCATCCACAATCAATATTATACCCGCGGGCTATTGCGGTGAGGATGGCAATGATGAATACGATGAGCATTCCCGAAATCAAAAATGAAGCAGCTTCTTCTTTGATTCTGAAAAGAAGCATGCCACCTGCCAATAATTCAACCCAAGGTAAAATCAAAGCAGGGAGATTCAATGCTTCATAGGGAAGAAGATGAAAATTGTTGATGCTCTTGGCAAAAGCATCGGGATTTGCAATCTTATCAATTGCTGCGGCAATGAAAATTGATCCAATCAAGATTCGGGCAAGCGTTCGAAGTTTGGGGTCTGAAAAAGGAAGTCCAATGAGCAATGCAATTCCACATATCAATTCAATCCATGGAAGCGCAATGCCGAAAAGAGCTATTGGTAAGTCCGCAGTCATTGCAAAAGTTGGGGGTTTCAGATTTTCAGCACCGATTTTGACGATACCTGCAAATGCAAATGAAGAACCAACTATGAGGCGAATAATCAATGGTCCGAAGCTCTGTAAGCGTTCCATATTGAAACTCAATGGGATGAAAGAATGGGACAAAGTTCGCGAAAAATCAAGAATGCAACAAGTGAGATGTGGAATATACATGCAGTTTGGCTAACTTTCGCATATACACATACTATGGAGCTATACAATGAGTTCATTCAATAATGATGAATTTGAATTTGCTGATCCACAAGATATAGCATCAAATAAATTCAAGGCTATCTGTGCATATCTTGGGATTTTGGTACTGATTCCCTTACTATTGGCAAAGCAATCCACTTTTGCGACATTTCATGCAAGGCAGGGAATCAATGTGTTTTTACTGTATGTTCTTTCAAGCATTGTCAGTTATATCCCATTTCTTCCATTCGATGGAATAATCAGTGGTTTGGTGTATGTTGCTGCGATAATATTTTCAATCATTGGAGTCATCAATGCAGGGAAAGGAAACATGAAGCGACTTCCCATCATTGGTGATTTACGATTGCTGTAAAAACAAAAAAGGCGACCAATGGTCGCCTTTAATCTTTTATGTGATTTCGATTATTTGGGGTCAACCACAGATGGTTTGACATTGCCATAAGCAACGATTTCCCATTGAAATATCCTTTGTCCTTTGGACTAACTTTCGCAATCAATTCAACTTCGCCACCACCGGGAATGGTAGTAGGTTTTGTTAGATTAAGTGTGATTCCAGCAACTGTTTCAAAATCAGACAAAACGATGTCTTGTGTTGAAGTATTGCGAATCGAAAGTTTAGCTTCTGACTTCGTACCTACAGTCATTTCTCCGAATGAGAGATATTGAGTAGGCAAAATTTGAATTGGTCTTACGACATCAGCTTTCAAATACAATACTTTGGTTGCATTCTGTGGATCATTGCTGGAGATAGTGATGCTTTTGGTCATCAAACCTGATGTTGCTCCAAGTTTCAAAGTCACTTCCATTGAACCAATTTCACCAGGATTAAGCTCTTTTTTATCAAGTGGAGCTGTTGTGCAACCGCAACCTGGACGCACATCGGAAATCTTCAATAATTCTGTACCTTCATTTTTGATCTTGATAGTGGCTTTCAAAGGATCATCTTTGGGCTTTACTTTACCCCAATCCTGAGTATCTCCACCAATGATGGTAATTTTTGGTTGTGCAAATGCAAATGAACCTGCCGCAATCAACAAGGCCATGCATGTATAAACAAATCGTTTCATGAAAACACCTGTCTTTGAACGGTGAATGAATATAAGTTGAAATAAGTGTTGCAAAAATACTGAAATTCCATTATCACAAAGCATTGCCATAGACAATCACTTCCATGTCAGGCAAATCTGGGTGATCTGTTTTGCATTGGATTGATCCATTCCAATATCCTTTTTTATCAGGTTTGGCCTTGACTGTAACAGAAATCTGGGCTCCCGGTGCAATTTTCTTCACTTTGGAATTCACGGTAATTCCTTTAGATGAAACGAATTGCATGATTGTAATGGCCCTGTCTGTTGTATTTTTCAAAATCATCGAGGCCTCCGCAGTGGTTCCAACATTCACTTGTGGAAATGCGATATAAGGCTGAGGCAAAACTTGAATTGGTCTGATGATATATGCTTTCAAAGTAATTGCTTTTACTGGAACCTTGGGATCATTGCTGGTGATTGTCAGGCCTTTGATCAATTCACCGGCTGTGGATCCCGGTGCTAGACCGACATTAACGGTGGCAATTTCGCCGGGTTTAAGGTATTTTTTGTCCAAGGGCGCAGTTGTACATCCACATCCGGGCTTTACCTCGGAAATCTTTAATGGTTGATTCCCGACATTTTTGAGTTTCAGTAATGCTTTTAAGGGATCTTTGGATGCCGGTACCTTTCCCCAATCAATAGTACTTCCGCCAATGACTTCCAATTTTGGTTGTGCTATGGCAAAAGAAACAGTTGATAGGATGGTAATGAGAATGAAAAGGTATTTCATTGATAACTATGCAAAATGTGACGGGCTTTCAACGATTGGAACTGTAATTCATTGTATGTTCAATAACTGAACAATATGGAAAATCCTCCCATTACAGTCAGAGACCGCCATGGGTCCTCATTTGTAACACGAGAATTCAATGTTATGTCTGATTGAATATATGGCTTTACATATGCTTCATTAAATATTGCTATATCATATTCGCATCGAATGATTGGCTTGAATATGAAGCCTGATATTTCGATTCCTTTCACCATTTCATTTGGTGTATAGTATTCTCTATCAAATTTTTTCCCGGGAACACTGACTTTCATTTCCAACTCATGCATTGATTCATTTGGCAGGGTTATGGCACCCAAAAAGCCCATAGCGACAGAAAAATGAGATGCAAAGAGTCTCTTTTTTGCAATCATGGCCAATTCCAAGGATTGGATTCGAGATGTCAATGTATAATCTCTAAGAAGGATTTCAGTTTTGGCTTTTTCAGTGGCTGGGTCGATAATTAAAATGGAGTCTTGTCTATTAGCATTGAAACTTGCAGTAGTGCTTCCAAATCCTATTTGGGCTTGCAGTGAGAAATCTCCCAAAAGCCAATATTCCCCAGTCAAGCCAAGATGAAAGTCATATCCGGAGCCACTTTTGAATTGACAGCAGTCTAATACATCGGAAAAACTTCGAGTGTCCACATATTCTGTATTCATGCCAAAGCCGGAATAACCTCCAACAAATACATTTGGTGAATCCGAGGGTAGTCGCCAAGATTTGATCCAATCAAATCCTTGTGAATTGGCATTTTGCAAGGAAAACAGAAGTATGATACCGAAAATACAATGCTTTATGCATTTCATCAGGAATAGCCCCAAAGACATAGTTGGTAAGCCCATTTTGAATGGCTGTGGTAAAAAGACATCCAAATATACAAATCAAATAGTATTGAGAATTATGTTTTTGCATGTATTTTTGCTCAATGGCAAAATTGAATCAATTTTAAACTTTGTGATAGGTAACCAATATGAAATCTCTATTGAATCTAATCTTTGCATTATGCTTAGTAAATGTGGCTTTTGCACAAGATAATGAGGTCAAGAAAAATCTAAATCCTTTCAAGATTGGCGTGCAATCTCAAGTTCGTATGTCATCATTTTCAAATGATACAAAATCTGAAGAACATGGATTCACATTCTCAGGCACACCTGATATTGGAGTGAGTGTTTATATTCCGGCAAGTAAGAAGAATGCTGTGGGCATTACAGCTGACATTTCCCTCGCTAATTTTCAGAATACCTATACTTCAGGATCAAATAAAATTGAGTTTACAAGAACCTTCAATTATCTCATGATTGTACCGGGAATCAACTTTGAAAATGTAACTTTCGGCCTTGGAATAGGATTACCTATGGGATATCACAGACACAATAATGCAACCGATGCAGCAGAAGAAGAAGCATGGACATTTCTGCAGAGTGGTTCTCCCACTCCCGTAACTGTTACAGGTGATGGTAAAGCAGGTATGAATATGATCATTGAGCCAAGACTCGGATATTCATATCCTGTCATGAGCAATTCCGGTTCACAATTAAATCTGAATGCTCAAGTCGGACTCATGTTAAGCAATGTGTTCAAAGAAGAGTATTATCCCACAGCAAATCTTCAGAACTTGAATGGGACAATGATGTCGATTTCACTCGGTGTTCAATACATGTTCGCACTTTGATTCAGTAGTTTTTGAACTTGTTCGAATACTGAGATAGGTGTTAATTCTTTCATGCAGGAGAAATGTCCAAGAGGGCATTTCTCTTTGCCTATATGGGTGCAGGGTTTGCAGGGGAGTTCAATCGAAGCAATGCGAAATGGGGTATGATAGGGAAGAAACCCGAATTCAGGTACCGTGCTTCCAAATATTGTCACGACCGGTATATGTCTTGATGCCGCAATATGCATTAAGCCCGAATCATTTCCGATGATGCAAGTGGCGGTATCCATCAATTCAGCCAATGCATGCAGTGACATTGTTCCTGCAATATTTTCTATAGGAACATGTGTCAACGCTTGAATTTCATTGCAGAGTTCTGCATCATCAGGACCGCCAATGAGTGCGATTGGTTGTTTGTATTCATTTCGAAAAAGTTGTATTAATTGCGCATAGTATGATGCAGGCCATCTTTTTGTTGCATGTTTGGCTCCCGGAGCCAATATGATTCGATCTCCATTCCAAATTTTCTTCTTGGGATATTGACCTGTTTCCATTTCTTTTTCAAGCCAAAACTCCAGTCCTTCATCATCAATGTGTATTTCAGGAAATTCATTGAATGCCGTAAAATAGCGTTGTGAAACAGGTGTGATGGACGCAATGGGGATGCGAGTTTTATTCTTGACAATATCTCTTTTGTAAGCTCTTGCAGGATCATATGTTAGAAGTTGTTTGGCAAGTCCCATTCTTATAACTCCGCTTCGCAATGAGCAATGAACATCAATTGCCATATCATATAGGGGCAAAGTACTTTTGAGTTGATTCCATTGCTTGAAAAAAGATATTGTGCCTTTCTTAGTATTGATGATATGTAAATTGTCAATGTGTGGATTATATTTCATGATCTCCGCACAATGCTCGGAAATGACCATATCAATTCTTGCTTTCGGCCAAGTATTACGGAGTACCCTGATCATGGGTGAGTGAAGTGAGTCTGATTATGCAGATTGATTGTGGATTGAGTATCATATTTGGTATATCTAACTGGTATTTTTGTCAAATCAGCCTTTTTGCTGAAATTTGCACTCACATTTACTGAGATCATGCAATGCATTTTTCAATTGAACATCAAGACTCCATTTCCATATTTACGCTCAAAGAAGAAATCCTCGATGCGAGCAATGCGCCTGAAGTCAAGGCGGAATTGTTGATTCTTTGTCAGCCCACCGTGGAAGCACTCATTATAGATCTTTCAAAAGTAAAGCAAAGTGACAGCGCTGGATTGGGTGCTTTGCTTCTTGCACACAGACAAATGAACGAGCATGAAGCACCGGTCATTCTTGTTGGTGTGAGTGATAGAATTATGAGTTTGCTTCGCATTTCACAGCTTGACTGGCTTTTCGAGCTGGCTCCAACCGTTGAAGATGCAATCGCAATGCTTGAAGATGAGCAAGGCGATCAATAATCTTGTACAGACTCTTCCAAAAACTTCATTAATGGTGCCATCGCATGTGCTTTGTTCAAGAGCATTTGCATGAGTGTATCTGACTGCGTGATTGTTTCTGGAATCATGTGCATCACGATGAATTGTTTCATGCGTAACCATTCTTTTCCGGGATGTTCAGGATCATAACCACGGGGCATCGTTTTTAGTTTTGTTCCTTGCACACCTTCGGGAAATTCCTTCAAGAATCCTGAATCAGCATTCAATTTATCAAGTAAGCTCCAGTCTTGTTCAATTCTTGCGCGCAAGGATTTGAGTTGTTTCGGATCCGGCATATACAGTCCACCTGCTATAAAACAAGTTTTTGGCTCAATATGAAGATACATTCCGGGAATCTCGGTTTTTGATTCTTTGGACATTCCATCCCGAATAATAGGAAATGTTATGCCAATATTGGTTTTATATGGTGATTTATCTTTACTGAATCTTGTATCGCGATGAATTCGAAAAAGTGATTTTTTTAAGCTCGCTTCGAATGGCAGACCTTCTCTTAGAAATGATTCATCCATCTGTTGAATCAATGCTTTTGCAGGATTTCTGAGTGATTGTTCATAGAGTTCTCTTCTATCTTCGAACCAATCTTTGGTATTATTTTCTTTTAACAGTTTTAAGAATTGAAATCCGGATTGTGGAAAGCCTTGAAACATACATAATCCAAATGGTGAAGAATTGGGCAAAGATACGGAACTTAGCTCTTGCTTTACATGTCTTGCGGTATTGATTGCCGGATTGAGGATATGATTCAATTGACTAAATTCACGAATATAATCGGAGTAGATTCTAGTGAAAACTCGTACAAGATTTGTATGTCAACAGTGTTCGGCAGTCAGTTCTCGCTGGCAGGGGAAATGTCACAATTGCGGAGAATGGAATAGTTTTGTAGAAGAAATCATCAATGATTCAAAAACAGTTTCATTGAAAAAGGGGGTTTCAACAAATTTGATTGCCAAACAATTGGGTTCTGTTGAAGTTTTGTCCGATCAAAGAATTAAAACCGGCATTTTGGAATTTGACAGAGTGCTTGGTGGAGGCATCATAGCCGGTTCATTGATCCTTGTAGGGGGTGATCCCGGAGTTGGAAAATCCACCCTGATGCTGCAAATGTGTAGATATCTCAATCCTGAATCAACGCTCTATGTAACGGGCGAGGAATCGCTACAGCAAATCAAATTGCGAGCAAGCAGATTGCAGAATATTCCTGATGAATTAAATGTGATGGCTGAAACAGATATTGATACCATTGCGGCGGCAATAAAAAATCTCAAGCCTTCAGTTGCCATTATCGATTCCATTCAGACTTCCAGAAGTGAGCAAATCGATGCAACCGCAGGTAGCATCACGCAAGTCCGAGAATGTACCGCACTTCTAATGCAGATTGCAAAGAAAACAGGAACTGCAATTTTCATTGTTGGTCATGTAACGAAAGAGGGTGCGCTTGCCGGACCCAAGATATTGGAACATACGGTTGATACAGTGCTTCAATTCGAGGGTGAAAAAACATATTCTTATCGAATTCTTCGTGCCATCAAAAATCGATTTGGTTCAACAAATGAGATCGGTATTTTCGATATGGATGAACAAGGTTTGCGGGAAGTCCCGAATCCCTCTGAGATATTTCTTTCGCAAAGATCCGATAGTCAATCAGGAACGGCAATCGTAGCAACAATCGAAGGTACAAGACCATTGCTGATTGAAGTTCAGGCATTGGTAACTTCCACGGGATATAGCAATCCACAAAGAACGGCCACAGGTTTTGACAATAGGCGTTTGCAAATGATCATTGCCGTGCTTGAAAAGCGACTTGGCATTAATTTCCGAGATGTTGATGTTTTTGTCAATATCGCCGGTGGAATGACATTAAGCGATCCTGCTGTCGATTTGGCCATGGCCGCTGCCCTTGTGAGTTCACTACGAGACAATCCACTTGAAGCCGATATGGTCATAATGGGTGAGATAGGTTTAACCGGAGAAGTGCGCTCCATCTCTTCTATTGAACAACGATTATCAGAGATTCAAAAATTGGGATTTCAACGAGTTCTACTCCCGAAAGGAAATGTTGCAAAACTTTCACGAACATTCGATGGATTGACTCTCCTTCCTGCAGATCGCATAGCAATCGCACTCGCTGAGTCTGTCTTATAATCGAGCTATGATTCGCTTCTCTTTCATTCCATTTTCATATTCAATATTGATTTCATATATCCCGTAGTTTTGCATTTCTATGATTCTAGCAATGTCTATTTCATCGTAGATGGCATGATCATTTCGTAATTCTTCATGTATCAAGCCCAGTTCATTTTTTACTTCGATCGATATCATTCCATTTGATGAACAACAACCAAGTTGAAGAGTATCTTCATGCTCTTCCTTTGCAATTGATAGAACGGTAAATTCAAGAGTTTTTGTTGGGTGTTCCTTCGGTGTTGACACAAAGACTGCGTCTGTAGGATCATCATGACATTCAGTGCATGGACCAATCAATGCATGTACATTCGATTCTGATTTGGCATGAAATCCTGATTTGAAGTAAATGACTTTACCTGCCTTAATAGTAGTTTTGTCATTATGTTTTGTAATGAACAGTGGTAACTTTGAGTCACCGACATGAATTGTGTCAATTGCTTCGAATTTATATACCGGCGCTTCCAATATTGCATTATGAAGTGTAAGATTTGCAGGACATCGTGCGCCTTCGGGATTGATCAATTGACATTCCATCGCAACTTGATACAAAAGTCCCGCCGTTGCTCGAATCACGAATGGAAATGTCATATCTCGAATAGCAAGAATATCTTCCTCATTTCTCGCATATCCACTCAATTGTGGATGACCATCCACAAAGTTTGTCACTCTTGGTCCAATTCCTTGTTCTTTTGCACGATCGAGTATGGAAGATAACTCGCCTATTTGAATATAATCATCATCTCCTGCGAATCGATTGCTTGCAAAATAGTCTGCAACTTGTGCTGTTGAATAGAATAAAGTCCAATATGGATTATTAGTGAACAATGAGCACGATGGAAAGACGATGCTTCCTTTCTCACTAAAAATGCGTTCATGATTCCAATAATCAACTCTCTCTTTTGAGGCAGGAATATTCTTGTTCATATCCAGGCATGGAGATTCTTTGTTTCCTGACCATTCCACATAATTCATGGCATCTTCATAAGGATCATGCCAAAGTCCATGTTCATCACATTTTACATGTGCCGGAATACTCATATCTCCAAGCAAATGAGCAATTCTTCCAATAATTGAATAGATAATTTCCTTCTTCCTTTTTTCCAGTTGAGCATCTTCATAAGCAAATCGTCCATGATACCAATCGAATAGTGTTTTTCCATAGTAGGCCGGTCCCGGATATTCATTCCCGTTTTGTTGAATCATATATGTTTCTTGAAGACTAGGCATATACGCAGAGCTAGAAAGATATATCATTGCCTTCCGATAGGCCATGAGATCATGTTCAAAATCCGACGCATAAGCTCTTGCGAGTGCACAGATATTTGTTTCGAAGAGTCCTGTAGGCCATGGATTCCAAGGCAGATGTAGTTCGAATGTATTGTTGAAGCCATGATCGGATTGATCTGGATCCCAAAAATGATTGATACTTGTGAACATTCCTTTTTTGAAAAAGTACTCATGTTCATGCATGAATCGAATTGGATCATGATGATCTTCACTCCAAGCTCCTCCACACATAGTGGAGTATGACCAAGGATCTGCTTTCCTATCATGAAATTCACCTTCTCTTCCTTCAGCATTCTTTCCGAGAATATGGAGTTCAAATTCAGGAATTGATGTACCCAGATGTTTCTTCAATAATTGATATGCTTCTCGAATAATATACTGATGCGTCGGTTCTTTATGTGCCTGTAAGGTATTGTTCATGAACATGAATGCTACAGACAAAGCAATACCCATGATGCATCGTTTGATACAATATTTTGTTCTCATGATAATGTCCCCAAATTAATGCATGATAAGCATGGTTGTAGTGGATGTATTCCCTTTCTGATATAAACTACATTGATATTGACCAGATGATATTCCATCAGTATTCAATATGATTTCATGTAAACCGGCAGTGTAATATGCTTGTGCAAAGCATTGAAGTATTCTCCCATCAGAAGTGATAATGCATAGTTCGGCTTCACCGGGTTCTTCAATGTAGAATGAAATGGAAACCTTTCCTGATTGATTGGGATTGGGGAATGTCTTGATCTTTAATGATGAATCACGGTAGATAACTTCTTTTTCTTTGAATCTAAATCCTGCAATATTCCTGCAAGTAAGTGAGTCAGACACTTTGAGAAATGAACCACCGCAATACAGCATACCATCATGATAATAGAGTGATGTGATTTTACCTTGTACTCCGCCACCAATGCTTGTGAAGGAATTGCCATTCCAAATTGCAAGGCCATTATCCTTGTTCAAAGAATCCATTGTAAATTCTCCACCAATGAATACATTCATTCCATCTGTCGATAAAGCTTGTATACTTATGCAATTTGGAGGTAAACCCAATGTGGTCCAGTTACTTCCATTCCAAGACATTAAAGGAGCACACTCCTTGATATTGCCTTTAGTGATGGTTGAAGCGACAATAATATTGCCATTATTAAGAATCGTTATATCATTGATTGTCCCGGGAAGACCCAATCCCAATGCATGCCATAATGTACCATCCCAATAGGCAATGTTTTTTGCAGGTATCATGCCCGCGGAATCAAAATCTCCGCCGACAAATAATTTGCCCTGTGCATATTGTAGTACCTTCACATCAGCCTGAGATTTCATTTGAGATGGAATCTTTCCAAGACCGGTTTCCAATGCATGCCAAGTACCATTGGAATATCGCGCGATGGCTGAACTTTTAGCATTTCCAATTCCTGGAAAAATACCACCGGCATATAGTGAAGTTCCATCATGGGCCAATGCATTGACTGATCCGAATTGCAAACCGGATATTCCCTGCCATTTTTCACCATCCCAATACGCAATACCGGTTATGTTTTCCAATCCTTGTAGAGTAAATCCACCTGAAACATAGAGTCTGCCATCATTGGCCGAACACATTGCCTTGATGGGTGCATTTAGTCCACCTTCCATGTCTTGCCAAGAATCATCCTTATAATAAGTAATATGTCCTGTGACAAAGAATTGAGGTGTATTGCTGTTCAATCTTGTGAAATGTCCTCCAATATGCAATGCATTCTCGTGCAAAGTGATTGCTGCCGGAGCGGATTCCGGACCCTTCAAGCCATTACCAAAGGAAATATCCCATCTATTCATGTTCTGAGAATACAACATTGCATGCATGAAGAACATTAATAAGTATAATATCTTATGTTGTGTCATAGTCATGTTCTCTCAATCATTGATAGGCAAAGTTTCCATGATTTTGTTCATGGCATGAATGTCTTTTTTCAAATCAATCACATATAGAGTAAGCTCTTCGATTTTTCTGAGCAATGCACTATTCATTGAAGCTAAGTGTATGCCGGCATCTTTGACATCTGCTTCGGTCGGCATATTGGGCAAATGCTTATTCAATATGATGAATCGTTCCAATGAATCGAGTGTAATGAGATTATAATCTGATTCAAACACATCATCGGCCCAAGAGTCAGTAGTGACAAGTATTTCCTTCGCAATAATAGCTCCTGCCACTGTCAAACGATTTCCTGAGATCTCACATTCAGGTGAATCATTCCATTCATTGCCAATCATTACATTGCCATCGACATGCAATGATTGTCTTGGTTGATCAATACCAATACCGACATTGCCTTGTCCGGTGACCGTAAAATACCTTTCATTTGCTTTTGTCGCAATTGAAAAAGCTGGAAAAATAGTGTCATGAAATTGTGCAAGAACTTCCAATCTGGCTTTGGGTTGATTTGTCCCAATGCCACATAATCCTTGCATGGGTTCTATGACAAGGCCGCGAATGGTTTCGTCATCTAGTGAGTCCAATCTATAAGAACATGATGCATCGGCATTGGCAAAAGCGGTATTAGCCAATTGAATTGTGCCTTTACTAAAGAAGAGGGAAGCAGATTGTCCGTTTTCCAATGCTCTGGGAATGGAATCAAAATAGATATTGTCACCAATGATACTTGCTCCACCAGCATGTAAAGTGAGCCTTTCGCCTATATGTACCCTTTCTTTCGGAGCTGCATTATATATCCCCAATGCTCCATTCGATGTAAGATTCATCAGCGTGGAATGATCACTGTTTCTGATGGTTAATGCATTCTTCATAGGGTCAGATGTTCTGGACAGGATATCAAGAGTGGCATTTGGATACTGTTTTCCGATGCTCATTCCTATTTGATGATCTATTGCGATTCCATTCAAAGTTAATTCATCGCCCCAGTGTTGCGTGACGACTCCAATTCCTGATAGTGAACTATTACTGAGTACAATTCGACCTTTGTGCATGGAAATGGATGATGAATAACCGGGCACTATTTTTTTGTCACATTGCTCATCGATATCATAATATACATTATCTGCAATTCGACTTGCACCACCTGCATGAAAAGTGAATGTATTTCCTAGATGCAATGCTTCAAGAGGCCGATTGTTTCCAATGCCGACTCTTGGCATCCAATCAGATTGAGACTGAGCATTTGATCTTTTTTGCGAGTACATATTCATGACATTCAACATGCCATCTTCTTCTGTGCCTAGCATGCCTTGTTTTTGAACGGAAAATCCAAGACCTCTTTGCAATATGGATGGCTTGTCATTTACTCCTGAAGAATTGTGGATTTGCGTATTTTCAATTTTACCTGCCTGTTCCTCGGCTACTGATTGATGATTGATTTCTCCTATTCTGAATTCAATGGCAGATGATATATGTTTTGCTCGAATGTCTTTAGTGATGATGCCAGATTGCAATCGTAGAATTGCTGGAGGGTGTTTCATCAAATGTGTTACATCATCATCAAAAGAATAGAGATGAAACAGTGTTTTAGGTAGTGCAGATCTATGATGCGAGAAATCACCGATTCCTGAATATGGTTTGAGTTCTCCGGTTGCATGGAAATAATCATTTGGATGTCCTGATAGAAGTGGCTCCGCACGATGATACAGTCCCCAATCAAGATTTGGAAATTGTGCATGAACATACCCAATTCCATTAGTTGAATGTAGCAAAATGACATAGAATGAAATAGAACATAGATACTTCATTCCCCTTTGAATGATAATATTCATATAGCCCCCTAGTGTATAATGAAAGTTCTTTATGTCCCCAGCATTTTTTTCGACAGATATTTCCCAATTGGTTTTTCATAAAATTTCAATGACACAAATGCAAGTATAGAAAAGAGAAAATATACGATCAATGCAGAGATCGAATAGTGAATGCCAATGGATTCTAAATATGCTTGAAGTGATAGTGCTGATTTGGGATGTCCTGGTACAGAGAGATAATGCAAAACATAGAGTCCGAAAGAAATATCTCCCAAAAGGACCATCGTTTTTGTGGACAATATCCTTGCAACCATACCACCGCGATGCAATCCCATGATGATTATTCCAGAGCCGAAAGCGAGTGAAGGAAATACAAAATCTGATAATTTATGTTTGCCAACAAGATTCGCACCACCATTTGTATCAGTAAATATCAATGCAATTGTAATGATAACCGTACCGATCAATACAAGTAGATCACCAGATAATTTCCCTTTTGGATAATGTCTCACATAGGCGGCTATGGCCATTCCAGCTATAAAGTCATCGAGTCTGCCAAAGATTGTCAATGTTCCTGCAGTTCCATCCCAATTACCAATGAAATAATACCAAAAATTTTGATAAATCTCTGTGATGCCATTGCAAAAGGCAACCCCCAAAACCCACATGAAGATTGAAATCAATGCTATCTTCAGCTTTGAGGAAGTGCGTTCTCGATTGGATACTCTCTCAATCCAAGATTGGAAGATAGATGACATCGAGAGTATTAACATTGGAGCAAGAAGATAAAAACTTATTTCAACGGATAATGTCCAAAGCGGAGGATTTATCGAGAATCTAAATGGAGGATAATACCCATGAAATAATGTTACATGTGACAAAATATCCATCAATCCATAACTAAATGGCAATGCTGCAATGCTCAACAATATTACCAGTATAGTAAGAGGATAAATTCGAATGAAGCGCTTTGATAGATATTGCTTCCAAGAAAAGTTATTGTCTTTTAGCGCATCCACATACAGCAAATAGAACAAATATCCACTGAGAGCAAAAAACATGTTCACGCCAATCCATCCATACTTAAATACAGACAAAGCTTCATCGAGATGATCATGCAATACATGACCAAAAAAAACAGCTCCTGCCGCAATAGCTCGAATGCCTGTTAATGCCGGAATCGAAAACATGTGAACCTATCTATAGGGGAAAATTGAAAGGAATTTGTTCAAAGGCAACATACGCAATTGCCACAGTGAATACATTACTACAAAAGCACCGGTTTTATACTAAGAAGCATCCGGTTTGGATGTCAAAAGTGGAATGATAAATGTGATCACAGACCCTTTGCCGGGTTCGGATACAATTTCAATTCTTCCATTATGTAATTCTGCAACTTTTTGCATGACCATTGTTCCGATGCCATATCCACCTTGACTGTTTTTTGTGGTGAAGTAGGGTTTCATCATATTGGCTCTGGTATGATCATCCATGCCGATTCCGGAGTCTTTGATCTTGAAATAGACAAATTTGTCATCATGTGAGCAAGATAAATCAACTGTTCCGGGTTGTTTCTGCAATGCTCGCATTCCATTCTCAACAGCATTCCTCAATCCTCGAGTCAATTTGATTGGATCACAAAAAAACATGACTGGTTTGCCATTGAAACTCAATCTAGCATTTGGATATAGTTGATCATCGAATTCTTCAATCACATCTTTGCAAATGAGAAGTGCATCATTTGGTGAATAGTTTGCAACTTCTTCTCTGCCTACTGTCACAATATCACGGACTCTTTGCATGAGCAATGTAATTTGAGACAATATCTTCTTTTGTCGGATGATGTTTTTCTCATCAACGATTTGCAGATGCTGAGCATTGAGCAAGATGATAGAAAGATTTGTTTGCATGTCATGAGCAAGTTGTGCCCAATTGGTTAGTCTTTTCTTTTCCAATTCTTCTGTGATATCGATGCCGGATAAAATGTACCCGGCAAAACTTCCAGCAAATCCAAACAGGGGAGTTGCACCCCAGATAAATTCTTTCACAGATTCATTCTCAATGATCGTGATTTGCTTTTGCAGCGCTTTTCTTTCAATCAATGCTGTTTCAATGAAATGAAGTAATTCGGAAAGATGACTTTTGCTGACATAAAATCGGATTGGTCGATGCAGAGGGATATCCGGTGAAATATGTAATACTGACTTTGCCGTAGAATTCACTTTTATCAATCTACCTTCAGAATCAAGATAAATGAGAATCCCCATTCCACTCAATTCAAGTCCTGCTTCAAGAAACCTTCTTTGAAGCAAATAACGGCGATAAAAAACAATGATGATAAGGAGGATAATGCTAGGGATGAGAAATGTTCCGGATGTGGCTATGAAGCGTCTAAACCACCATAGTGGATCAGGCGTCATTTCCAGAAACATATATCCATGCTTCATAGTAATCACATATTCATCATTTAATGTAATGATATTTGGATTCTCATTTGTAAATCCACGCATAGAAGAAATCGGGCTTGCCGATTCCAGAGAATTTGTTTCAATATCAATTTCACAAATGCCATCGGAGAATAGACAATACAGTGAATTGTTAAGGACTCTGCACGATAATGCATCTGTAAATCGATTTGGTAAAGTCAGAGTATAAGTTTGTTTACCCTGTTGTTGAATCGAAACAGTTTTTATTCCTTTCTCATCTTCAGAAATCCATGACAATACAGGTTTATCATCCTTTTCCCACATGACTGTTGTTGTTAATGATCCGGGAAAGAATAACATCTCTTGTTTTCCGGATTTCAGGTCCAACAAAAATCCATTGGTGCTTTCACCGGTGGCTGTTGAAAGAACGAGAATAGCATGTTTCGTGGATTTAATCTCATAGATGGATCCCATCGGTGAAAATGGTGTTTCCTTTTCGATGTCTCCATGATCATTGAAAGATCGAATGATGAGTCCACCTGCACTTCTGGATATGCAATGAAAACCATTCTGATGCGATTCCACAGCCAGAACTTGACTTGCAAGATTCTGGGTGATGATGGTATCAATACCGAATCGAAGAGAAAAAATATTGCTACCAAATCGTACAAATGCAATTGAATCATTCGCATGTATGAAATGCACCGTATCTCTTCCTCTCGGAAAGGAAAGGGAGTCGGTTGCAATAATTCTCCCATCTGTTTTGATATGCATGATGCGTGAGTACTGTCCAGCCACAGCAATCACAATGGATTGTTTGCTTGTGGAGCGTATGTCTTCAATGGGGAAGGGAAAGGAAAGAATTGTTCCGGATTGAACATCTATATCTTTGGAAATGCGTAATTGAGAAACACCACCTGAGAGTATGGTTGATCTGGAAATCTCGATGAAACGATTGAACCTTGCATCATGAATTAATGCTTTGTCATTGATTTTTCTCTTTGAGGAATACACTTTTGGGAAATACTCTTCTGCCTTTCCAATCATGAAACAGGAAAGTAAAACAAGAGATAGTTGTAAGGTGTATTTCAAAAAAGTACACATCGATTATTTCATGAATTCATTGAGTGAACCAGTTAGAAGCAATAATTCAAGTGCTGATATTGTTTTTTCGAATTTTGCTTGGGTCAATGTAGCACGAGCATCAAATACTGATTGCGCCGTAATTCTGAAATCATAATTACTCATGGCACCCTGCTTATATCGCTCAAGTGCAATCCCGGCATTTTTTTCTACCATGGAAATATTTTGCTCTTGCAATGTAGCGATTGCATTACTTGTAAGATAAGATCCTTTTGCAATTGCATGCGATGATTGCAAATTATCGAGTACTTGCTCAGTTTGCAATTCGGTATTCTTCTTTTCTATTGTCGCGGATTCAATTTGTTGGCCAAGTCTGAAACCATCAAGTAATGAATATTGGGCTGTCAACGCGAAACTTGCCCCTCGAACGCTGCTCGATAGAATGAAAGATCCATCATTGCTTGCTTGATTGAAATTGTATTCGGAATTGAGTGACAATGTTGGATAAGCTCTTGCTTCCATTTGGCGGAGCATCGCATCTGCTGCAATAGTACCTGCTTTTACTGCCAATAATTCAGGATTGTTCCGTTGAATATTTTCCGATTTCATGACTTCATCATTGATGTCGAAAATGGGGAATTCTTCGCTCACCGAATATAGCGTGTCTTGATGTCCACCCATTGCATTGTTGAGTTGTAATCTGGCTTGTCTGTATTGTTCTTTGAGACGCATCAGAGCCACACTATCAGCATGCATTTCCACATTTGCTTGTAATTGTTCTTGTTCTCCTGATCTTCCCACTGAATATCGAAGTGAAGCGAGCCGAAGTCCTTCTTTTGAAAGATTCACTCTTTCCAATGCGGCTTTTATCAATGCTTGAATTCTGACCATGGAGCAATATGCTCTAATCACATTGCCTATCGATTGTTGCATGGAAGCTCGAAGGCGGAGTTCACCGATGTCTTTGAGTGTTTGCAATCGCTCATAAGAAGCGAACATTCCGAATCCATCGAATAATGTCCAATTAAGTGCAATGCCTGCATTGGTACCTGAATTACCCGCTGACTCACGGATGATTTCTTGTCCGCTGAGAAGTGATTGATTGATTGTATTCACGCCTCCGGTTTGTCCAATTGACGCGGTTATGGATGGAAGCATTCCGGCGGATGCATAATTTGTATTGACTTTTGCGATTTCTGCATCATTCTTCGCAATGCGAATTGCATAGGATTTATCAAGTGCAATTGATATTGCTTGATTGACAGATAGTGTGTCTCCAAACAATGCGGGAGACATGATGATTGAAAAGATGAAAAAATATGTTCTCATGGTTCCCGGAATTGTATGTTGATGCCATCCATGGTCCAACGAGGACGCACGGTTATTGTCTCTTTTCTTTGCGTAATTCTCTCTGAAAATCGAAATGGCTTGATGGATCCAAGATCATGTTTGCCATCATTATTCTTGTCTTCAAATACCTCAATGGAATAAGTACCGACGGGAATATCTGTCAATGAATAGATTCCTTGTTTTTCAATTCGATGACTGTATTGTTGACCTTTCTCATTCTTAATGATAATAAAATATGGTCCACTCCCTTTTGGATCAGTCAATTCGCCTTTGATCGAGCCAAAGTTTCTATCATCCATTGTCTTCAGGTGAAAAGAAATGGTTGTATCCTGAAATGATATTCCTCTTTTGTCTGTCATACCATTCAGAATTATGTTGAAGGCATGCCAAGCATCGGGAGTCAGCTTTGCTTTGGGCTGAATCATGATATGATTATTGGATTTTGCTCGTATGTTCAATGGTATGTCGATTGTTCCATATTGCATCTTGATACTTTTGCTCAATTGCTCGATATCTATGGAATGGGTGAGTATTAGTTCAAGCATGGGATTCTGTGCAATCATTCCACTATCTCTCACCGACAAGGAATGAATCTTTGGTTTGGGAGATACTTCATCTCTTTTCTGGATGTCTCTTTGTGAAAGTGTATCCATGAGGATATTCCCTGCACTGTCATTCGGAGCAAATTCACGAGAAAGTGAAATCGTCTTTGGAAATTGACTAAGTGCATGTTCAAGCACAATTGTATGTGATTTCTGATAATGACCATATGCAGAAAGAACCATTACAACATTTCCCGCTTCATCTCTCAAATCGAAACCTTTGGCATGAATAGATTCAGGGAAAATGGGTTCCGAACATCGAATTTCAATGACTCCCTTATCCGTTTGTATTGCCATTGACAGCATTGGAGAGAGTGTATCTTCGGGAGCACTCAATTTCATTGCAATCGATTGAGATTCAGAGGGTATAGTTATATCTCTTGATGCCATTGCGAATCCATCTGTTCCAATATCATAGAGCCCGTCTTTGAACAAGTCCTGCAATGCATATATGCGATATGTTCCCGTG
>JBEEPK010000051.1:0-13839 GCA_041191145.1 Bacteroidota bacterium | reverse complement strand
CAAGAGTGTGTCTTGAATGTCAAGAAAAAAATCCCTTAAATCTTAGGATTTATGCCAATGTAAAATGGGAAACACAAAAGAAAATGTATTTTGAGAGTGATAATCTTGACTTTTGGAACAATTTATAATGTCCTCACAATCACGCTTTGCCTGGTATATGTACGATTGGGCAAGTTCGGCATTCACAACGACTGTCATTACTGTCTTTCTCGGACCATACCTTACTTCCATTGCCCAAACAGAAGTAGCGACTTTCGGAGCATTGTATCTTTTCGGCATACCGATAGCTCCTCAGTCATTGTTTCCTTATGCAGTTTCAAGTTCTGTATTCCTTCAATTTTTATTACTTCCTATCATAGGCTATGCCTCTGATGGTCCGCTCGGAAAAAGAGCTGTCATTTTGATGTGTACTGCCATTGGTGCTTTGGCAACGATTGGCATGTATTGGATTGAATCGGGAAATGCAATGCTAGGAGCATTACTTTTTATCATAGCCAATGGAGCTTATGGGTCTTCAATCGTTGCATATAATGCCATGCTGAATGATATTGCAGATGAGGAATCAAGAGATCAAGTCTCCTCACGGGGCTTTGCGATTGGGTATGCGGGAGGAGGATTATTATTGCTATTGAATCTTGGATTGTATCTGATGAAAGATTCCATTGGAATCAGTGGTGGTCAAGCAGTCAGAATATCGCTTGCATCAGCCGGTGTCTGGTGGGGAATATTTACATTTATTCCATTTTTGAGAACCCCAAAAACTCAACCCAAAAAGACCAATGAAGGTATATTAATTTCCATTTCTGGAATGAAGGAAATACTCCATCAACCAAGAATTCTTCTGTTCTTGATTGCATTTCTACTCTTCAATGATGGTATTCAAACTGTGATTTCGATGGCAGCACAATTTGGAAGTGAAGAATTGAAATTGCCACTTGAAACTCTTCAAGTATCGATTCTACTGGTTCAAATCATTGCAATCTTTGGTGCTTTGATGTTTGGCAAACTTGCACAATCATCTTCTGCATTGAATATGTTGATGCTGAGTTTGTTTCTATGGATGAGCATCATCATCTATGCTTATGCTTTTCTTCCACCGGGTTCTTCCATTCATTTTTATGTATTGAGTGCTGTGATTGCTCTTGTTCTTGGCGGAAGTCAATCATTAGCAAGATCGATTTACTCAAAGATTATTCCTGCGGGAAGCGAATCACGATATTTTGGGATATATGAATTGACCGATCGAGGGAGTAGTTGGCTTGGTCCACTATTATTTGGAATTAGTTTACAATTGAGTGGATCATATCGCTCCGCATTGTTTGCCTTGATTATCTTCTTTCTTCTTGGAATATTGTTTCTCGGATTATTTGCCAGAAGAACAAGACAAGAGACATGATTAAGACTTCATTGCTTTTTGAATGAGATAGAATAGAGAAACATATTCTTTTCCTGTCCCAATCTTCATACCCAATTCACATGTTGGATTGAGAGAATAATATCCAATGACATTCTTCTGCTGCATAATTTCTTTTTTCATGTCAGCACATGCATGTTTGCTTAATCCGGGATCCTTAAATCCATGATCACCCGCCATTCCGCAACATCCGATTGATTCGGGAATGAATACTTTAGAGGCTAATGTAGATGTAATCGCTTTCATTCTTTCTGTTGCTCGACTCATCTGCACAGAGCAAGGTGGATGGAGAATTGCCATTCCATCGAGCTTTTGGATTGGAAGTCTATCAATAAGCATTTCGGCAAATGAAAGAAGATCCATCATTTGCATGCTTTCTCGAACATGTGAATAACAAGAATAGGAATCTGTAAGAACAATTGAATCTTTGGGAATTTGATCTGACCAGTTATGAAATGCTATGTCAGCAGATGATTTAGAACCTTTGGATGAATATGCAAGTCCGCAGCAACGATTTGCAATGTCATTTGGTATTGACAAATTCAAGCCGGCTCTTTGGGATAGTGAAAGAATCAAGTCCGGCAATGCTGGTGAATCGGTATTTGGCTTTGCAAATAATCGAGCTGTGCAAGAAGGTAGATAGATAATCTTGGAAGTATTATTATTTTCAATATTGTTTTGCTTCCAAGAAGTAGGAAGTCCTGATATCCATTGAGGTGTATCGAAAAGGGATGATCCAATCACAGATATTTTTTGTAATGCATTGTCTCCAATGATTCTAGATGCGATATGTCCTGCCTTCATTTTTCTTCGTATTGATTTGTCTCTTTCTTGAATTAAATGAGCTTCTTTATCATATCTGTTTTTTGAATCAATATCAAGTGATATAGATCTTTTCTCAAGCATATATTGTCCAGTATGTATCTGTACCGGACATGCAAGTGAACATAGACCATCTGTGGCACAAGAATCAATTTGGGCATAAATCGCAAAATCAGATAACTCTTTTCGTATGATTGGATCATGTTCTAGCGCTATTTCTCTATCCAGAATGATGCGTTGCCTTGGTGATAGGGTATAGTGATGTGTGGGACAATGCGATTCACAATAACCACATTCAATGCAAGAATCGATGATATCATGCACAATGGGAAATGGTTTTACATGCTTTATATGACATGCAGGATCTTCAGATATGATGACTCCCGGATTCATTATTCCATGCGGATCGAATAATTGCTTGATTCGCTTCATTAATGCATATGCTTCATTACCCCATTCATGAGAAACAAATGGAGCGATATTTCTTCCGGTTCCATGCTCAGCTTTCAGCGAACCTTGATATTTGTCTATGATTACATTTGCCAAATCTTGCATGAAATCACCGAATGCCTTGATATCTTGTTCTGAATCAAATCCATGTGCAATCACAAAATGAAGATTCCCTTCTTTGGCATGACCAAAGATGATTGCTTCGTGGAAGTGATACTTTGCAAATAAAAGTCGCAAATCTTTGACTGCATCTGCAAGTGATTCAATGGGAACTGCAATGTCTTCATTGATGATTCCGGTTCCTTTCGCGCGCGATGCCCCAACAGATGGAAACATGCCTTTGCGAATCTTCCAATATTGATTACGTAAAGTGATATCATCAGTGAATATAGGATTTTCAATTAAATGGAGATTTCCTTGGATATCAGAAAATTCCATCAGCATTTTTAATAGAGATTCGTGAGTATCTGATTGATATTCAATAAGAATTCCTGTGCCGTCTTCTCCCAATGATTGTATAATGTCGGGAGCACCCTCTTGTGATTCAATGGATCGAAGCGCAGCTCTATCCATAATTTCCATGGCGGCAGGTGATGTTTTTACGAGTACAGGGATTGCTTTGCAGGCATCATCAATCGTATTGAAAAAGAGTATTGCAGTTGAAGCATGGGGGAGTATTGGAATTGTATGAAGTCCTGCCTTTGCTATGAAACCAAGTGTTCCCTCAGAACCAATGAAAAGTTTTTTCAAGATATGGACAGGTTCTGTTTCATCGAGAAATGCATTCAAACAATATCCGACGGTATTTTTCAATCGATATTTACTTCGAATATGTTCTATGAGTATTGGTGATTGAATGATCTCATTTCGTATTCGCAAGATTTCATCATGTATTTCAGGAGCATTGATCTGTAATTCTTGAGAAGAATTTGTATCTGTAGTGTCAACAATATATCCATTGGGTAAAACGCATTTGATGGAAGCAATCGTATGATAGGAGTTCTGTTCAATTCCACAACACATTCCACTTGCATTATTGGAAAGTATCCCACCCATCATGCAGGCATTGATGGAGGCCGGATCAGGACCAATCTTGCGGTGATGAGTTTTTAGATATCTATTGACATGTCCACCGATAATTCCGGGTTCAACGTTTACTATTTGGAGAGCTGTATCATAAGAAATATCTTTCCAATACTTAGAACAATCTACAATCAAACCCTCGCCGATTGCCTGACCTGAGAGGGAAGTGCCGGCTGATCTGAAGGTTAACGGAATATGATATTCGTGTGCCCAAGAATATAAGAATTGAATATCTGTGGCAATTTTCGGAAAAACAATACCTAATGGAATGATCCGATAAGCGCTTGCATCGTGAGCATACAGAAGTCTATGAGCTAATTCAGTATATATATCCTCATTCGGGAAATATTGTCTCAATGATTGTAATGCTGACTTCGACAATGTTGCATATTTATTCGTTTTCATGCACGAAGTCCGTGTATAGTCCAACCAATTCACTCACACACATTGCCGTTGCACCCCATAAATGATTGTTGGGATGAATGGGCCAACATGGAGCGAGAACCTCAATGTCTTGTGCTCTCATTTTGGGTAAATGAATGATTTCATGTTGAAAAGCCAATGCATGCAATGATACAGAAAATACTTCTTCAACTTCTTGAAGACTTGGTTGAAAAACAGGAGTTTGATTCAATTCGCCTACGATCACATGCATATGAGAATGCGAAGGAGGTACATAGAGAGATGATAATTTGCCAATCACATTGATGCTGGATTGTTCAATACCCAATTCTTCATGTGTTTCTCTAAGTGCGGTTTCAATGATTGTTTCATGTGTTTCAGCTCTCCCACCTGGAAAACTGATTTGTCCTTTATGATGCGATACAAATTGACTTCGTATCGTGAATATCAATTCACTGCCAAATTCCCCAGGAAACAATAATGCCGCAACTCCGGTTTGATGTGCATCTTGAGGAATATTGCGCGGTTCATTGGTTCTATTTCCTGCAATGATCGGACTCATCCTTTGCTGATACTCCCAACCGGGAAGTGGTTGAGTTAATCGATCGTGTAAATAGCCTATGAATGCATCATGATTCATTTTTTGATCCTATTCGGATTTTCCTGAATGAACTGGGACCATGACTTAGCGCTTTGTTTTGGTGTACTTCGCTTCATGCCATGACATAATGCAACCGCAAGCGCATCGGTAGAATCAAAAAATGTATGGTCATCATCAATATGCAAAAGTGATTTCACCATGAATCCCACTTGTTCCTTGCTTGCATTTCCATTGCCGGTCACAGCTCGCTTCACCTCTTTTGCTGAATATTCAATCACAGGAATGCTACGTTGATTCCCGGCAAGCATAGCAACACCGCGAGCGTGCGACAGTTTAATGAGCGATTGAGCATTTTTCGCATAAAATGTGGCTTCGAGAGAAATCTCATCGGGAAGCGTTCTATCAATGACTGCAATCAAATGTTCATAAATCATTCCAAGCCTTTGCGGCATTGAATCAAAGTGTTTCTTTGCTTCTACAACGCCATATTCAAGAACTTTGAATGTGTCTTTGCCGGTTTTTTCAATGACACCATAGCCACAAATGACACTACCCGGATCTATGCCCATGAATATCATGATACTCCTACTTTGTATTCAAGAAACATTGCATAGGCTTCTTCTTCAGTAAGAAACTCTGCTGGTCCGGATAGACTCAATCCGGGTTTACCTATGAGTGTTTTAATGGTGAGTGTATATCCTGATTTCACAATAATTGATTTGGGATATGTATGCGTATTTCCGGAAATATAGGGAGAACCAGACTGAGAAACATAAGTAAATGCTGCAGCCATAGAACCAGTACCGCATGCTGCCGTTTCTCCTTCGACACCTCTTTCGAATGTGCGAATGCGAAGAGTGCCATCTGGTTTTGCAAATACAATATTTACATTTGCTCCTCTTGGAAAGAGACTTGAATGACGAAGTGGTTTGGCAAATTCATTTAATGGGAAATGTTCAAATTCATATTCAGTGTTTAGGATTTGTTTCGCATCAATAATCAAATGGTCCGAACCATTTTCAACATAATATCCATGGATGTTTGGTGTTGTGGGCAATTCCACAAGTGAAATCGTTGGTTGATCTTTGAAATATACATCCACAATATCACCAAAGAGTATGAAACTGGCTTGATATTCTTTACCCGCCATCAGAAAAAAAATATCATCACAATCAGGTGCCAGCTCCATGATTTCTTTTACGAAATACGTTACTGCGCACCGTGCACCATTACCACACATAGCTCCATATGAACCATCAGGATTTAAAAAATCAACTTCGAAATCATATTCTTCACTGTTTCGAATCGCAATAAGACCATCCACCAACCAATTGATTGGGATATCTTTGACAATAAATGTCATGAGTTCTTTGATGGATAATTGTAACTTTCTATTATCAATGACACAAAAAATATTTCCTGCACCATGCATGAATGTAAACTCAATGTTCTGTTTACTCATTGTCTAACCCTCTCATTCAAAGTAGAAGTAACAATATCAATCTCTTGTTTCAATGTATGTACTATTTCAAAATTACCAGCTATGATAGAAGATTGTTTCGTGAAGTCAATGTCATTACCGGAATAATCCATAATAATCCCACCAGCTTCTTTGACTAGCAATGCTCCTGCAGCCATATCCCATGGTTGAAGAGCAACTTCCCAAAATCCATCAAATCTTCCGGCAGCCACATAGGCAAGATCAAGAGCAGCGGAGCCAAGTCTGCGAATCGGAATACCCATCTCAACTATATGCGAAAAATGCTCAATGCAATTTCCTGGATTCTCTTTGACAGAGTAGGGAAATCCTGTCACCAAAAAAGCACTTGGCAAGGAAGACTGTTGTGTAACCTTACAAGGTTTACCATTTATTGTGGCACCTTGATCTTTTTCGGCAATGAACATTTCTTCTGTCATTGGAGAATAAATTACTCCATACAAAATAGCATCACCTTGTTTAACGGCAATACTCACACAATAAATGGGGATGCCATGAGCGAAATTCACTGTGCCATCAAGTGGATCAATGATCCAAGTGATGTCTCCATCTGATGCATGATGGCCTGATTCTTCTGTCAATATCTGATGGTTTGGAAATGAAGATCGTATTGTCTCAATGATGATTGCTTCAGACTTGTGATCATATTCAGTCACAAGATCATGAATCTGTGATTTTGAAGATATGGTATAATCCGTTCCAAAGCCTTCTTTGAGAACTGTTCCGGCTTTTTGAGCTGCATCAATCGCCGTTTGTAGTAAAGCATTCATGGCATCAAGGTGATTATTCATCGCAAAAATACAAACTGTGAGCAGTGAATCACAGTTTTTAATCCTGAATGTAATTGATTTCATAAAGGAGGTGTCAATTTGTTATTTTTGCACACTCAATTAGTATTAATGATTTAAACTTATGTCCATACAGCAAAAGTCACAAGACACAGTATCTGTCATCACTCTCGGATGCAGTAAAAACACGGTTGATTCGGAAGTTTTGTCGGGTCATCTTAAAGCCGCTCAACTGAACTTGGTCGATGATCCAGAACAAGCATCAACCGTAATCATCAATACCTGTGGTTTTATTGATCTTGCAAAAGAGGAAAGTGTCTCAGCAATCCTCGAAGCTGCCGAATTAAAGAAGCAGGGTAAGATTGATACATTGATCGTTGCAGGTTGTTTGTCCGAACGCTATGGAAATGATCTTCGGAATGAAATACCTGAAGTTGATCATTTCTTCGGTACTGAAGCATATGGTAATATTCTGAAAGTTGTTTCCCCCGATTTGAAATATGCTTTGCTTGGTGAAAGAGTGATTTCTACTCCTCAGCATTATGCTTATATGAAAATCAGTGAAGGATGCGATAATCCATGCTCATTCTGTGCTATTCCTCTCATGCGTGGACAACATCGCTCCAAGCCAATTGAAGATTTGGTCAGAGAAGCGCAATCTCTCACAAGACAAGGTGTGAAAGAACTTATACTTGTGGCTCAAGATTCCACCTGCTATGGACTTGATATCTATGGTAAGCGCAGTTTGGATTCTCTACTTCGCGCCCTAAGTGATGCATCAGGCGCAGAATGGATACGGTTGATGTATGCCTATCCTTCAAAATTTCCAAAAGAGATTTTACCAGTTATAGCTGAACGTGATAATATCTGTTCCTATATCGATATGCCAATGCAGCATATTTCAACGCAAATGCTAAAATCCATGCGTCGTGGAATCACTAGAAAAACTACTGAGGATTTGATTCACCATATCAAAGAAACAGTACCTGGAATCACGCTTCGCACAACATTCATTGTTGGCTATCCCGGTGAAACAGAAGAGGATTTTCAAGAATTATGTGATTTTGTAAGTACGGGCGCATTGGACAGAATGGGCGTATTTACCTATTCCCAAGAAGATGATACCTATGCCTATATTTTGGGAGATCCAATTCCTCAAGAAGTCAAGGATGAACGCCGTACCATACTGATGGATATTCAAAAGCAAATTTCACATGATGCAAATCAAGCATTGATAGGGAAGAGAGTTCGGGCAATGGTGGAGCAAGAAATCAATGGTGAATATCAATGTCGAACCGAACGCGATGCACCCGAGGTTGATAATGAACTTTATGTCAGATCAGAAACTCCACTGAAACCTGGTGACATGATCTATGTGGAAATTGATGATGCCGCAGAATTTGACTTATTCGGACATATTGTTGAATGAAAAAAATCCCCCCAACTGCTGTTTTACAATTGGGGGGATTAAAGTTTTTTATGTTGACTCTTTATTACTTAATCGAATAACGAATCAATTCTCTACGCAAACCATCTGCTTTGAATGGAATAGGGGTGCCGAGACCGGTAATTGATACATCTATATTGGGGAAATCTTCCTTAATGATACCAACATTGTTGGCAACCCATACATATTGATACACAATAATTGCACTTAATTGGCTAGCAGGTAATCCTGGTATTGTTACAGTTGGTGTAATGGATAGCTTTATTTCAAATTTAGTTGTATTGGGATAGCTGACGCCATTCACTACTTCAGTTCCGGTTGTAAGCTTTTTGCCTTTCATTGAAATAACTGCATTTGTGGGAACATTTAATCCTGAAAATGGAATAGAGATTCCGGTAAGAGTTGTATCCGCAATCGCCCACTCATTTGAAGTAGAATAATCGGCAAACTTGGACCATCTTCTATTTTGTGGAAGCAATGTACTAACAAGCTGATTCAATGTTATTCCTGGTGGAATATACTGCCAATACCCTGAAATGGTTTGAGCAGTTTTAGAGTAATAATCTGATCTGATTAATTGCCCAAGTCTGAATACTTGAAATTCACTCGCTGAAACACCAGCTACTACAGTGTCTTTTTTCACGATCATTGAATCTGTAGTCAATGCATTGAGATCGGGTTGTCCTGTCAATGAATCAAGTCGAATATTGTTGTAAACAAAATAACTCCCTGATGTTAAAGGGAAGATATCATTTGATGGATTTGGATTTGTCGTTGTGTCATCAGAACAAGATGATATTCCGAGCGAGAGTCCCATCGCTATGAGGATGAAGACTGATGTTAATAATGATTTCATAATACAACCTCTATAAAAATGAATTACATATTTCTTCGATATTGTCCGCCAACTTGGTACAAAGCATTGGACATCTGCCCAAGGGAACATACCTTAGCTGCTTCCATCAGGGCATCGAAAATATTTCCATCTGAAACTGCCACTTGTTTCAAATGATTGAGTGCTTGCTGAGCTTCGCTTGCGTGATGTTCTTGGAAAGCCTGTACATTGGAAATTTGCTTTTCTTTTTCTTCAGTAGTCGATCGAATCACTTCTTGTGGAATGATTGTTGGAGAACCATTTTTAGAAAGAAAAGTGTTCACACCAATGATTGGATATTCACCTGTATGTTTCAATGTCTCATAATACAGCGACTCTTCCTGTATTTTATTTCTTTGATACATGGTTTCCATCGAACCCAATACTCCTCCTCTTTCTGATATTCTATTGAATTCAGCATAAACCGCTTCTTCGACGAGGTCTGTCAATTCTTCAATGATGAATGAGCCTTGCAATGGATTCTCATTGTTTGCCAATCCCAATTCACGATTGATGATGAGTTGAATAGCCACCGCTCTTCTTACTGATTCTTCTGTAGGAGTTGTGATTGCTTCATCATAGGCATTGGTATGGAGTGAATTGCAATTGTCATAAATCGCATAGAGTGCTTGCAATGTAGTGCGAATATCATTAAAATCAATCTCTTGTGCGTGTAGTGATCTACCGGATGTTTGAATATGATATTTCAGCATTTGTGAGCGTTCATTTCCGCCATAGATATTCTTCATGGCTTTTGCCCATATTCGTCGAGCGACTCTACCTATCACTGCATATTCAGGATCAATTCCATTTGAGAAAAAGAATGAAAGATTAGGTGCAAAATCATCGATATTCATTCCTCGAGAGAGATAATACTCAACGAATGTAAACCCATTCGCCAAGGTGAAAGCCAATTGCGTGATTGGATTTGCACCCGCTTCGGCTATGTGATAACCACTTATGGAAACGGAATAAAAGTTTCGTACTTGTTTTTGGATGAAATACTCTTGAATATCACCCATCATTTTGAGCGCAAACTCAGTGGAGAAAATACATGTGTTTTGTGCTTGATCTTCTTTCAGAATATCGGCTTGAACTGTTCCACGAACAGTTCTCAATGCTTTTTCTTTACATTGAGCATAGACTTCCGGAGACAGCACTTTGTCACCGGTTATGCCAAGCAATACCAATCCAAGTCCTGTATTCCCATCAGGTAATTCGTGACTATCAGTTGCGGGATCTGAGCAATAACTAGGTAATTCATGATTGGCTTTTGCATAAATGCCGGCAATCTTGGCTTTTACTTCCTCCACAAGACCATGCTCATGAATATATTTCTCACATTCTTGATCAATGGCGGCATTCATGAAGAATGCAAGAAGCATTGGAGCCGGACCATTGATTGTCATTGAGACTGATGTTTTTGGGTCACATAAATCAAATCCTGAATACAATTTTTTTGCATCATTGAGTGTAGCGATAGAAACCCCACTATTACCAATTTTTCCATAGATATCAGGCCTTAGGGCAGGATCTTCTCCATATAATGTTACGCTGTCAAATGCAGTTGACAATCGAGCTGCAGGCATTCCATGGCTGAGATAATGAAATCGCTTATTGGTTCTTTCCGGTCCACCCTCACCTGCAAACATTCTGGTTGGGTCTTCTCCGGTTCTCTTGAATGGATATACACCTGCGGTATATGGAAATTCCCCGGGAAAATTCTCTCGCATTGTCCATCGGACGATTTCTCCCCAATCTTTAAAAGTAGGAATTGAAATCTTAGGGATTTTTGTGTGGCTTAGTGATTCGATGAAATTCGCAACTTTTATCTCTTTATTACGAACCATATAAGTGAATTCTTCATTTCTATAATTATTGGTTGTCGAATCCCATTCTTCAATAATTTTTCGAACTTCAGGTTTTAATTCACCCACTAAATCTTCATAAAGAGAACGAAGATTTGCAGTGATGTCGACTGTATCGGTGATGGTGTCTTGTTTGACTGACATAATTCTGCTCGAAATGAGAGTGAATATGCATAAAAAGATATGGGCAAATTTACGGTAAAAACACTAATCAGAACCCAATATGAATCCTTCATTATTTGATTTTTGCATTAACGGGTCCTCTTGTTCCAGAAAATCTTGTCAATTCCGCTTCAATGGCTCCTATGAGGACTTTCGTGCTTACTTTCACGGGGATTTTTCTCTCATCATTAGTAATCCATATGAGAATTTTTCCTTCACTTTTAAAGAGTCCGCCTTTGGTCACCATTGGTTCAATGACAATACACTCAAATGTTCCGGCTTCAACAGACACTGTTTGTTTTCCATGGATCTTTACTCCCAATGTATAAGTACTATCATCAACAAAGTTTTTCATTTGAATGACTTCACCTTTCTTCTTGTTTTGTAAATCCATTGTGCGAACAAAGAAAAATGCCGACACTATATCATGGGAAAATGTAGGGAAGGGGAATGTTTTCTCTCCTACCATCGCCTTCTTACCTGAATGGTCAAAATATGCTTTTGCATCTCTGCTATATCCACCTTCACGAATCCTTTGCTCGAAATAATATGGATAAATCCCATCGATGTCAACAATGGTTCTATACAAATCATGTACTCGATAGAGCCAGTCCAATGATTTGAGAGAACGCACTTCGAATCGAATATCATAACATGGTCTTCCTTTGTACATCACAGACTTTGGTTGAATATGAAAGTACGCATCACCGGCTTTGACAAATTGATAGCCAACTTTGTATTCCAATTTTTCACCAAGTCCAAATGCTTCATTCTCTATCGTTCTCAGTGATTGCTGAGCATTCAGAGTGATGCACAAGAAAAAAAATGATATATGGATGAGTCTTTGAATCATAATTCTCATTCTCAAAAAAAACGGCAAAACAAGTAAATGTTTCGCCGTTTGACCAACTTTAAATACTAATAACTTATTGTAAGCGTAAAGATTGTCCGGCTTTTAGCTTTCCTTCACCAGCTTTTTTGTTTTTCTTTTTAAGCTGACTAACTGAAATACCGAATTTATTCGCAATGCTTTTCATTGAATCACCTTTGCGAACTTTATACTGCTTTGGAAGTTTGGATGAAGATTTACTGCGCGAATCAGATGAGCTTCCTTTTCCGGTGACTTTCGCATAGAGCTTGATCTTTTGTCCACGAACAATCTTGTTTGCTTTGATCCCTGGATTCCATGAGCGAAGATCTCTTTCGCTCACATTATACATCGCCGCAATTTTGGAGAGTGTTTCTCCTTTTTTAAGAGAATGCACTTTTAAAGTAGAACCTGATGCTCTACGCTTGGAAACAGCTCTGGTGGCTCTTTCATCTGCGTATTTTTGATTAGGAATTCGTAGAACTGTTCCATACTGAACAGAGCCTGTTTTCTTGATTTTGTTTTCTTGACGCAAAGATTCAAGTTCTACGCCATAATCATCAGCGATCTGAGCGAGAGTTTCACCTTTCTTAACAGTATGTTTACCGCCTCTTTTTAGTGAAGGTGAATTGTCTCTGTTCTTTTCTGATTGAATGTATACGAGTTTTGGACTTGCTGTGGAAGAAACTATCAATTCTTGTCCTTCGGACAATTGATTGGCATCGAATGTAATTCCATTCCAATTCCGAAGATCTGTCATGCGAACGCCATAACGCTGTGCCAATGAGTACAGTGTTTCGCCTGATTTGACAGTATGCATTACATGTGCGCGACCACTTTTCTTTTGAGTTTGTTCAGCTTTGATTTGATCAGACTTCAAAGCAATCTGAGTTGTAACTTCTTGATTGGATGCAATCACATTTTGCGATGCATTACTATAAACTTTAACATTTGAATTTGCACTGGGGACTTGCGATTCAATTGGTTGAGATTGAATGAGAGTCTGCTTCTCTGCAATGACAGGTGCAGAAATAACAGGATTGGGATTTGACCTGATTGATGTTTCTTTCTTTTGTGATTGCTCAAGGATAGTATCTTTAGGTTGATTGTTACTGGCAATCAAAGGGCTTGGTGTTTGATTGTTTTGTAGTGCAACTGGATTCGATTCAATGATTGAATCATTTTTTACCTTTGCAATTGTCGCCGTTCCCAAAGCTTCACGAGGAATGCGAAGAGACATGCCCTTCTTTAGTTTATTACCGGAAGGAAGTTTATTGCTTCCGATAATATCCTGAGCATTCACTGCATATTGTCCGGCAATACTAGAAACTGTTTCACCTTTATCAACAGCATGGATTACCCAAGGATTTAACTCTTCTTCCGATAATTTGGAGAAATTCGCGGCAAAAATCTCTTTACTTCCGATCGGGAGTTTTAAATCATAGGGCTTATCACTATCCGGTGGAGTGGTGAGACCAACCAATTCAGGATTCAAATTCTTTAAGTTTTCAACCGGCTCATTCAAACATTTTGCGAGTGTTTTAAGACTAATTGAACCTTCA
>JBEEPK010000050.1:0-16048 GCA_041191145.1 Bacteroidota bacterium | reverse complement strand
AGTCGGAATTGTTTGGATTCTTTCCAATCATTCAAAATACCGAAGAACATCAAAGAATTCCGTATTTGTGATATAGTGATTTCAGATGCTCATTCACTTTTTCATAGGAATGATGAGAATGAACCCAGTGTTTTCCTTTTTCACCGAGCATTTGACATAGCTTTGGGGATTCAATCATTTCTATCAATGATTCTTCAAGTTGTTTTGCAGAATTTGCCACAATGAATGGATTTTCTGGCAACCATTTCACATAGTCATCTGTCATATTTGTAATGGTTGGTATGCCCATCGCTAATGATTCAATTCCAGCTTTCCCATAACCTGTTCCACCAAATGAACCACCAACTTGATCTATAGAAATCGTGCATTGTGATTTGATGGATAGTACTTCTTGTCTCGGAAGATTCTCAAGCAATAAAAACTCAAAAGAAAAAGATTTTTTAAGTTTTTCAATCACGGAAAGTATGAGATCAGTTCCTTTGTACAATCTATTTGTTGGAGAATGTACGATGCGAATTTTGGTGAAGTCTTTTTCCGGTTGTATTGCGGGCAACTCACTTGGATCATATGGATAAAACACATATTCCAAATCATCTTTCATTGCAAGATGATCGAATTCAGAAGTTAGTTTCAAGTCCGACATTTCATCCATTTCGTGAATGATTCCTCTTGCTCTGAGATCGCTTCCATAATAACAAGTGACTATTGATTTACCCATTGCTTTCCAGCGCTTCGCAAAACGGGAATCACGAGTGAAATCCAAACCGCTATCATAATGAATGATATCAAATGTATCGAGTTGTTCTGAGTTTATCAATTGTTCTATACTTGAAATGCGTGATCTTGTTTGGAGGGAAAAATAGAGTGAATCAATGAAGGATTTCGGTTTCCAGTACATTGCATTAGGCCGCTCAGCACCTTGCTTCACGAGAGATCGTGACAATCGATATGATTTAGCAAAATGAGAGCGTGAGATGGGAAAATCAAGACAAATATCCTCGGTAAAACCCAGTGGATTTTTATGCAATGTAATGAGTCTTGAATGATCACCATAAGCTTTGTGCATGCGCATGAAATCGTATGGTACGCCGGCAAAATTCTCAGGTGCAATATGAAGAATGGATTTTTGCATCAAGAATGAAAGTACTTGATGAAGGTATCTCTGAAAATCCCTCGACTTCCAAAATTTTCTTTGAATCTGCCTAGTCCCCAATTAGGATCCATATTTACTGTGAAAATCCCAAAATCCAAATAAGAAAAACCTAGCTTCGCTGATTCTTCCATGATAGTCGCAAAGAGTAAATTTACGGCTCTATATTCTTGAAAATTATCATCATGACTAATGTAAAAAGCCAAAATAACTTCTTCATTTGCCGCAAATGTGCAGACTCCGGCAATCATTTGATCATCCATATATGCACCCCATAATTTGATGTCTGCTGGAAATCTCTTTGTCAGATCGATTAATTCTTCGAGTGAATGAGTGGGCTGAACGCCATGACGCATGCGAAGATTATTTTTAAGAATATCATAATAGGCAGGATAATCATTTGATTGTTTGATCACGATGCCGGACTTACGTGCTTTGTTCAATGCGGTTCTAGCTTCGGGACGAAATTCGCTTTCAATTTCTTGGGGATTGCGCAAGTCCACAAGACTGGAAATCTCTCTTTTTAGATCAATCGTTCAACCATCAAAAATGCATCTCGAATATTGCATTGAGCCGGATATACAAATCCACCATAGGATGCACCCCCATGTGAATTCAAAATCCATTTCCCATCTCGCTTTTGACGAATCGCAGGAAATACCGCGAAAAGTTTCTCATTTCTCAAAACATACAGAGAATGATCTTCAAATCTTCCTTCGGGATGATATGTGAGAAACTTCCGTAAATGGAACATTGTCCCATTATCAGATGTTCGTACAAACTCATCCCACAAATCACTGCTTATTTTTCCATCATTAAAAGGATGTATGGAAATATTCGCATCAAAATTGAAAACTTTCTCTGATTCTGACATATTGGGTCATAATTGATCAATGAATGGCACAAATTTAGTGCTATGATGCAAATTCTCACATTTCTTCTGAATATCCTTCATGTATCCTTTAATACTCCTGCAACAAATCATTGCCTCAAGTACCCATTTGTTTGCAAAACATGTCACTTCGCTCATTCATCCTTCAACTGTGGTCCTTTTCAGAGGATTCTTCTCGGCAATGGCTTATGGAATATGGTTGTTAATCAGCCGTAAGAGTTTGAAAGTAATAGAGAAAGGAGATATTCTTGGTTTCTTTGTACTTGGAGCTTTGAATATGCCAATCAATCAATTATTGTTTATTTGGGGTGTTCGATATACAACTCCTGCAAATGCTTCTCTTGCTTATGCACTCACACCCGCATTTGTATTGATGATTGCAGTTATGTTTCTGGGTGAGACTTTGACAAAACGTAAGCTATTTGGCATCATCATAGCGATGATTGGAACATTCATTGTCTTATTCGAAAAGGGATTGGCATTTGGAAGTGAACAGTTTCTTGGGAATATCATGGTTCTAATGGCAAGCATTTCATGGGCGGTTTATACAACAATGGGAAAAAAATATGCCATGAAATATGGAGGAATATTTACCACTGGAATAAGCATGTTTACGGGTTTAATTCTGTATGTTCCGATTGCCATGTCTTTGCCATTTGATATCGCTCCCACCACTTATGATTCATCGATTTGGTTTCAATTGTTCTACTTAGGTGTGATTACAAGTGGTCTCGGATATGCTTTATGGTATTTTGCCCTGACTAAAATGGAGGCAAGCAAACTAGCAGTATTCAATAATATTCAACCGGTTTTAACCACAGTGATGGCATATTTTCTATTTAATGCTCTTCCGAGTGAATTTTTCATATTTGGTGCGATTATCGCAATAATCGGTGTTATCATCACTCAACTCGGATGATATTGTAACAATAATGAAAGATTGCAATCGTTTTGGAATTGTTTTTGATAGTAATACTATCAAGTTATTCTTTAGATTATTCAATTAACTATGAAATCAACTCTTATTTCGGTTCTTGAATCTCTGACATCAACTGATAGGGAGATGTTTCCTCATCAGGTGGATGATTTTTTTGAGCAATCATCAAATGTGATCACTGAATCACTGTTTACAGAGTTCTTGCCGGGTTTAAAGTATCCATATTGGACTAGTGGATTTATACTCAAAGATGCTGCTAAACTCATGGGTATAAATTCATCCGTATATGTCTTTGATTCGATATCAATGACTGAAACCAATGGTCCGATTCGTTTTCCTGCCGTGATTCCCTACTGGACAGATCAATCAACAATAAATGACCTCGACACTGCTGAATTATGTGTTTTGTTTGAAAAAACGCCTGACAATTTTTTAGGTGTTCTTTATCCTTCCAATACTTCGATTACAATCACTCTCGCCGATATTCAGCGTTTGATTCAAGATTATCAATTGATATTGAGAAGAATGATTATTTCTCATATTATAGAAATGAAACAAAAACATGGTTTGACTTTGTCGGATTCATGTTTGGAATCAACAACAACTTCAACTTTACTTGGCCTTCATGCAATTGCACTCGAGAATACACAGGAAGAAATCGAATATGCACGATTGACAGCCTCGATGTTTGCCTCGGAGAAGGAACAAGAGTTATGGCTTGTGCATCCATTTTTTACAGAATGGCGATCTATCCATCATG
This sequence comes from Bacteroidota bacterium, assembly GCA_041191145.1. Taxonomy (GTDB): domain Bacteria; phylum Bacteroidota; class Ignavibacteria; order Kapaibacteriales; family UBA961; genus UBA961. The sequence goes on along the minus strand of JBEEPK010000050.1, from coordinate 12,309 downwards.
AAGGACTCCCTATGCTGATAGTGAATTCAAGTCTTGAAGAATTGAAAGGTCTTGAAACTCAGCATGAAAAAGTCGAGATAAGTCCTGTCGAGCGCGCACTTCAGTATATCAAATTTGAAAAAAAAGATATTTATGTCATCACTATTTATGCAATTTTGATAGGCTTGGTGTCTTTGGTTACACCATTAACCATCAATGCATTGGTGACTACCATTTCTGCTGGTGTGTTTACGATGCCTTTGATTGTGTTGTCAGCAATCATCTTCACGGGTATTCTCGTTGCCGGTGGAGTTGGTATAGCACAGCTATATGTGGTGGAATTGTTGCAACAAAGAATATTTGTGAATACTGCTTTTGAAATAGGATATAAGTTTCCTCATGCAAAACAGGAATTGTTTAGTTCGACTTATGCTCCTGAATTGCTCAATCGTTTTTTTGATATTGTGACGCTTCAAAAGGGAATTCGAAAATTATTGATTGATGGACTTAGTGCTGTAGTGATTGGGGCAGCTGGTTTGGGACTTCTTGTTTTTATCAGTCCCGAATTGCTTGCTTTGGGTGTTATGTTATTGGTCTTTTCACTATTGCTGGTGTATGTGCTTGGTAAAAATGGATTGAAGACAAGCATGGCCGAATCAAAAAAGAAATATGATGTCGCTGCTTTTCTTGAAGACATGGCCAGAAGTGTTGGTTCATTTAAACTCATTGGTTCGAATGAGTATATATTCAAAAGAATAGATGCTCTTGCCAATGATTATGTGAAGTATAGAAATCAGCATTTCAAAATTCTACTCAGACAACATCTTGGCTTTACTTTTATCCGTGCGGCAGTGAATACAGGTGTATTGGCTGTTGGAGGTTGGCTGGTTTTTGAAAGACAGATTACGCTAGGACAATTGGTTGCAACTGAAATTGTGATTGTGACGCTCATCAATTCACTTGAAAAACTTACCAATCAATTGGAAGTTATTTATGATACATTAACTGCTTTTGACAAAGTATCACTTGTAACTGATATTCCGATGGAGAGAAGAGGCGGAGAAAAACTCATTGATTCACCGAAAGGATTGACAATTCACTGTGAGCATGTGTCATTTGCATATGATACAAGACCACTTCTCAAAGATATTCAATTCTCTGTTCAAACTGGAACTCATGTAGCTCTTGTTGGTAAAAGCGGTGCTGGAAAATCAACACTTTCTCAACTATTCCTGGGAGTATTGGAGCCATCGATGGGTAGCATACTCATTGATGATGTGGATGTACGCAGATTGGATCTTGCAAGCATTCGAAAGAATATTGGATTGGTATTTCCTCATGATGAGATATTTGATGGAACTGTTTGGGATAATGTTACACTCGGAAGAGAGTGGGTTACAGGCCGAGATGTGATGAAAGCAATTCGACTGACAAAACTTGATGAAGAGTTTTTGCGTTTTCCGAAAGGATTACATACCAAAGTACTTTCACATGGAAGAAATTTATCCACCGGTCAAATCAGAAGACTCATGATTGCTCGTGCCATAGTTCATAAACCTAGATTACTTATTCTGGATGAAGCATTTACCGGAATTGAAGAACATATGAAACTTTCAATAATCAAAGAACTCAATTCAGCTGATTACAATTGGACTGTGCTCTCAATCACTCATGATCCTGAAGTGCTTATGTGTTCGGATTATGTCTATGTATTGGATAATGGTATCATTGCTGAGCAAGGCACTCCTGAATCTTTATCAACTCAGGATAATTCTGTTCTTAGCTCTATGTTCCCCGATTTAGCACTCATCATAAATGCACATAGATTGTCAAATCATTCTGCAGGAAGCAAGTAAAGTGGATTATAGTAAAAAACAAGGCGTAACGGTTCCATTCCGCGAAAGTAAATCCGGTTTCATTGCCTCCAATGCAATTTCTGCTGTAAGATCTCCGAATTCAATGCGGACGATGGCATATATTATTACCGGTTTATTGATTTTGATTTTTATCGTATTGACATATGTACCATGGGTTCAGACCGTGGCCGGGAAAGGACAAGTAACTGCATTGATTCCAGGGCAAAGACCACAGAATATAAATGCGCAGATCACAGGAAGACTCGTGAGATGGCATGTGCAAGAAGGACAGCATGTTGAAGAAGGCGATACAATAGCCGTACTTCAGGATATCGATTCCAAATTTTTGGATAGTGCTTTATTGGAAAATCAACAATCCCAATTGGAAGCAATACAGAGTAGAAGAAATAGCATTATGTCACAACTTGATGCTTTGCGAAGACAAATCTCTGCTGAATCATCGGCAAGGGAGGCAAGCGTACGCTCATCACTTGAAAAAGTACAACAAGCAAAGCAAAAACGCATAGCCACCGAAGAGAGAATCAAACAAAATACTCTTGATTTGTCAGTTGCAAAACAACGATTTCAAGACAGAAAAACATTATTTGATAAAGGGCTATTGTCGCAAAGACAATTTGAGAATGCTCAAATGGAATTGCAAAGAGCCGAAGTTGCCTATAATAGTCAGATTGCAGAAGTTGAAGGCGCTCGCAGAATGGAAGGTGAGGCACTTGAAAATGTGAAAAACAAAGAGTCAGAAGGTACATCCAAAATAGTAAAAGCGATGGCAGATGAATCCAAGGCCTTGGAAACAGTTGCTTCAATTGATAATTCTTTGTTCAAAGGAAGATCCGAAATGAATGCGATGTTCTCCCGAAGAAGCGCATCCATCGTTCGAGCACCGAGCAAAGGGAAGATTGTCAGGCTATATACAATAGGTTCCGGAGAAACCGTAAAGCAAGGAGAAAAACTTGCAATTCTTGCACCTGAAATGAATACTCCCGCCGTGGAATTGACCATCTCAGGAAATGACGCTCCATTGCTCACCAAAGGAAGAAAAGTTCGAATACAATTTGATGGTTTTCCTGCATTCATTATTCGTGGTTGGCCTGGTGCCTCAGTTGGTACATTCGGCGGTGTGATATCTGTGATAGATGCGATTGAAGATGAATCATTTGGTGGACAATTCAGAATCATTGTAAAACCGGATCCAAATGATGAACCATGGCCATCTTCAAGTTATCTGAGACCAGGAACGCAAGCCTCCGGTTGGATGCAATTGAATGTGGTCTCCCTTGGTTGGGAAATCTGGCGACAATTGAATGGTTTTCCCCCAACCGTAAAAAAACCATCGAATGCCACATATCCGAAAGAAGTGAAAGATGCTGATGCGGAGAAAGAATGAAGACCATCCTTGTAATCATCCTTGTCTGTTGTACATATGGTTTGAATCAAAGAGCAATTGGACAAAATGTTGATATCAATATGATCGACACTTTGTCCTTGGAAGAAGTATTGGCAATAGTCAATGCAAATCATCCAAAGCTCATGGAAATCAAACTTGGAAGAAATAGGGCTGAAGCACAAATCATGCGTGCCTGGTCCGGACTAGACCCTCAATTCTCCGCAGAAATCGGAGGAAAGAATGAAAAGGAATCCTATAAATCACAGACATCTTCAGCCACAATGGAAATCCCCATTTACTGGGGTCCAAAAGTCATTGCCGGTTGGAGACGCAATCTTGGTTTATTTGATGAGGATTTGAATACGCAAATTTCCGGCGAGATGTCATTTGGAATCATGCTTCCATTGTGGAGAAATATTCTCATTGATAAAAATCGTGCATCAATTCAAAAAGCAGAACAAAATCCAACCATAGCAGAAGCTGAAATACTTGAAATTCGTAATGAACTTTTTTTAAAGGCATCTGAAAAGTACTGGGATTGGTCGGGTTCTTTGGCAAAATTGAGAATAGCTCAAGATCTTCTTGCAATCGCAGAATTCAGATTGCGTGGTATCACCGAGGAATTAAATAGCGGTGAAAGAGCACGCATAGATAGCATCGAAATGTCACAAGAAATTCAAAGAAGACGAGGTGCTTTTTTCAAAGCCAGAAGGGAATATGAAAAAGCTGGAATCGCTCTCTCCGTTTTTCTATGGAATAATGATGGAACACCTGCTGCTATTCCACAAGGTATTGCTCCTTTGAATCCAATGGATGTATTCCCATTGGATACTGCAACATATCGAAGAGACAAAGTATTGGCATTGCAGAAAAGACCTGAACTCATCATCAATTCAGCGGAACAGAATCAAGCTGAGGTGGATACCCGATTCGCCAGAGAACTTCAAAAGCCGGATATTTCATTGAAGATTCTTCCATACTCAACGGTGCAAACCATTGATGGTTCAATCCCTGATTATAAGGTTGGCATACAAGCCGATTTGCCTTTATTGTTTAGAGATGCTCGAGGTCAAACTGCATTAGCTGAGATAAAACAGCAGTCTTTATCCTTCAAAAGAAATTCACTTCAAAGAGAGATTGCAGCATCGGTAGATGATGCAGCTTCAGAACTGATAGCAACCTATGAACAATCACTTGCCGCAAGAGATGAATTGTCTGCTGCAAGACAAATGGAGAGCGCAGAAAGAGAATTATATGATAGAGGTGAAGCAACTTTGTTTACGGTGAATTTCCGTGAGAGATTCACAGTTGAGTCAGCTTCCCGTGAGATTGATGCCAGAATGAATTTTAGAAAGGCAATAGCCTATTATCTTTGGTCAATTGCCGGTTATTGAAATTATGTCCAATCTTGATATTGTTTTTGAATCTATCATTCACTTTGCTCTCAAAGACCCAAGACAAACCGGATTGGGAAGAAGCATTGTCAAAAATGGTATTTATCTGATCGCAGAACTGGGATTTGAAGAAATGAATTTCAAAAAACTAGGTAAAGCGATTGGTTCTCCCGAAGCATCAATCTATAGATACTTTGAGAATAAACATAAATATCTCCTATATATCATGGCAATGTACTGGGGAATAATTGATCAACATTGCGAAAAAATCATCCAATCAAATAAATCGCATGAAGAAAAGTTGTCTTCCATATTGGATTTATTATGCACTTCACCTGACATTTCATATGGGAGTGAAAAGATTCCTGGTGATGTAATTTATGCAATTGTAATTGGTGAATCTGTAAAAACATTCATGACAAAGCATGTGGATACAGATAATACTCATGGTGCATTTCGCACATTGAAATCGACTACTTCTCATATTGCACAATTATTATCCGAGTATAGCCCCGATTATCCTTTTCCAAAAGCTCTGGCATCAACTATCATAGAAATGTCATTATATCATCGATACTTTTCCGAACATCTTCCGTCTATGACAGATATTGGGAAAGAGCAATCAATTGTGGATGACTTAAAACAGTGGATCATCGGCTTGCTGAGAGCAACCAGAATTACTAATGGTGAGGAGTCTCAGAATTTTCGCATCAGTTTATAGTGCTTCACTTCATGTGCAATCCTTTTAAAGATTGCAGTCATGACAGCGGCATCATCGATATAGCCAATCAAGGGTATAAAATCAGGAGTTAAATCAGTGGGTAGAAGGAAATAAATCAAACCTGCTAATAAGAGTGTTTTTGTTTTCCATGAAAGCGAGTAGTCGGAATCTCTAAGCATTGAGAATGCAATCCGAACATTATGTACCAATTCCCTAATTGTATTGCTTTTTGAATGCTCTAGTTTTTCCATTTTTTGTGGAATATCCCTTAAAACCTGCTCTTCTTGACCGGGTTTTATGGAGTCTACCATTGCATCAATGGTTTCTTCAGTTGTTTTTCTTTGCCCCTCATTCATGTAAATAATATCAAGATTCTGATGAAATCTTTGCGGTATCTTTCTTGCGAGCCAGCAACCCATAAGGTATGATGACGCAATAACCAATAGCAAGAAGTACAGGAGCTATGGTTACAGCCAAAGGATTATTCCATTGTGTCGGATCATCCGAAATTGCTGTAGACATTAAACCATAAGCTATTGCAATGACAATTGCGCCTATACCAATGATTTTATAATTATATGAATCAAGTGGGAAATTCCATGAAGCAGAGGAAACGGATTGTTGCTTTTGTTTCCCGATTTGGCGCTTTGATTTAGTGGCTGACATGATGTACTCCAAAAAATGATATGCAAAGATACAAAATCAATAGAGAAACCACATAGTTGTAATGTTGAAAACTCTAAGCGGTGATGCCCGGTCATTTTTAGTAAATTTGAACAGCAAAACTCATAAAATTCCTTTCAAAAGCACCATGGAACAAGCAATTAGATTCACTGATTTTCCGGGTTTACCGATTTTCCGTAGAGGAAAAGTCCGCGATGTCTATGATCTTGGCGAAACTCTCCTCATCGTAGCCACAGATCGCATTTCCGCTTTTGATGTCATAATGGAAGATCCAATTCCTGGAAAAGGGAAAATACTCACGGAATTATCACTTTTTTGGTTTGAGTTGACAAAACATATCATCCCAAATCATGTGATCAGTTTCAATCCCGCAGACTATCCTGAGATTTGCAAACCTTTTGCAGATCAACTGGAAGGTCGCTCCATGCTTGTCAAGAAAACTTCACCATTGCCAATAGAGTGCGTGATCAGAGGTTATTTGGCCGGTTCAGGATGGAAGGAGTATACATCTTCAGGAATTGTATGTGGAATTGAGCTTCCAGAGGGTTTGCATCAATCCGAACAATTGAATTCACCTATTTTTACTCCTGCAACCAAAGCTGAAGAAGGACATGATGAAAATATCACCCTTGAACAAGCAATGACATTATGCGGAGATAGAGCTCTTGAAGCAAAACAATATTCACTTGAGCTTTATGCATTTGCTCATGAATATGCTTTGAAACGCGGTATAATTCTGGCAGATACCAAATTCGAGTTTGGTGTGGATGAGAATGGTACGCTTATACTTATTGACGAAGCGCTAACACCTGATTCATCGAGATATTGGTTGAAGGATTCATATGCACTTGGACAAGTACAAGAAAATTTTGACAAGCAAGTATTAAGAGATTATTTGGAGACTCTTGATTGGAATAAACAAGCACCTGCTCCTCATTTGCCTGAGCATATTGTAAATGCAATTACATCCAAATATCAACAAGCACTCACTATTTTGAAACAACATCAAGCAGCATCATGATTAGTCGTTATACAAGACCCGAAATGGGTAATATCTGGGAAGATCAAAATAAGTTTGCAATCTGGCTCGAAATTGAAATTCTAGCCTGTGAAGCCCAATCTGAATTAGGATTGATACCTGCGGAGGATGTTCGCATCATCCGTGAAAAAGCACAATTTGATGTTGAGAAGGTACTTGAAATTGAGAAGACCACAAAGCATGATGTGATAGCCTTCTTGACAAATGTTGCTGAGTTTGTTGGGCCAAGTTCTAGATTCATTCACATGGGAATGACTTCAAGCGATGTTCTCGATACTTGCCTTGCAGTGCAAATGAAGCAATCTGGTGAATCATTGCTTACTTCTCTTCATCGCTTAAAGGATGTGCTTGCAGCAAAAGCACATGAATTTAAATATGCAGTCTGTGTTGGGAGAACGCATGGAATTCATGCAGAACCCACGACATTTGGTTTGAAATGTGCACTGTGGTATGAAGAGTCTAAACGCAATATTCTTCGACTTGAACAAGCCATAAAGCATGCAGCTACAGGGAAGATTTCGGGTGCTGTCGGTACTTTCGAACACCTTTCCCCCTATGTTGAAGAATATGTTTGCAAGAAACTCGGTTTGTCATTTGCTCCGGTTTCCACTCAAGTGGTGCAAAGAGATCGTCATGCTGAATTTCTTTCAGTTATAGCAATTATTGGTTCATCCCTTGAAAAAATTGCTACAGAAATCAGACATCTGCAAAGATCTGAAGTATTGGAAGCCGAAGAGTACTTCTCAAAAGGTCAAAAGGGAAGTTCCGCAATGCCTCATAAGCGTAACCCAATCGTTTCAGAGCGTATTTGTGGCCTTGCAAGATTGCTTCGTGGAAATGCAATGGCTGCAATGGAAAACAATGCTTTGTGGCATGAAAGAGATATTTCACATAGTAGTGTAGAACGCGTGATATGTCCTGACTCTACGATCACTTTGGATTATATGCTTGACTTATCGATCAATTTAATTGATAAGTTATTGGTATATCCTGAGACGATGAAAAGTAATATTGAAAAAACTTATGGTCTTGTATTTTCTCAAACTATTCTTCTTGAATTTGTGCGCAGAGGTCTGACCAGAGAAGAATCATATGCATTGGTACAAAGATCAGCCATGAAAACATGGCAGGAAAAAACATCGCTTCTTTTGAATCTTACTCAGGATGAGGAAGTAACAAAGATCATCTCTGAACAAGAATTGAAAGAGATATTTGGAAAGGGAACGACACTACAAAAAAGTGTCGATATCATTTTCGAACGATGCGGTCTATAAAGCAAAAACCCTGATTCAATGAATCAGGGTTTCTTTTTTTTAGTCCATTATCTTTCGTAGAAATGCTGGTTTTTCAACCACTGATGATTTCGGTTCTCGAATGATCACCGGCTGAGAATTACTTCTCACACCATTTGGCAAATCATTCACTGAATTGATCCTTATGGATCCACCATTTGCCTGTCTAACAATATTAGGATCTGTTCGACGCATAAAAGCGGGTTGATTTCTATTTGTTTGAACCGGTTCCTCTTGTTGTTTCTCTTGTACTGTCTGATATAATTGAGAAGCTGATTGCTCATCATCAATGTCGCCATAAACCTTCACCGGCTTTACTGCAATTCTTGTTTGTCGATTATCTGCTTGTGGCGGATTTACGGCAATAGTTCTAATTATAGGAGTAGGTACTGGTTGTTGCACTGTCTGAGCGGGAATGATTTTCTCTTGAATCTGTTGCTGAAGAGGTAATGCATTTGGCATGGCATATTGTCCGCGTTTGAATCCGGTTGCCACAACCGTAATCATCAATTTATCATCGAGAGATTCATCGTACACAATACCATGGATGAGATTGACATCGCTGCCTGCATTTTCCTCAATGATTGAAACGGCTTCTCCAATTTCATGCATGGTCATGCTTGATCCACCGCTGATATTTACAAGCAAACCTTGTGCACCTGAAATGGAAACCCCTTCAAGCAATGGAGAATTGAGTGCATTTTGTGCAGCTGCAATAGCTCTGTGTTCACCTGAAGCAATTCCGATTCCCATGAGTGCATCACCCATGTCTTTCATGATGGAGCGCACATCGGCAAAGTCCACATTGATATACCCATTTCCTGAAATAATGTCGGAAATACCTCGTGTTGCATTATATAACACATCATCGACCTTTTGAAATGCCTCAATAAAAGAGGTGTTTCGATCTATGATTGATAGAAGTTTTTCATTTGGGATTACAATCAATGCATCAACATACTGTCGTAATTCATTGATGCCTTGTTCAGCAATATTTGCTCTTTTCTTAGCTTCAAAATTGAAAGGATTGGTTACGATACCAACAACGAGTGCTCCAAGTTCACGACCAATTCTTGCTACAACCGGTGCACCGCCTGTACCTGTTCCGCCACCCATTCCGGCTGTGACAAAGATCATGTCACTACCCGCCAAATGCTCACGAATATCATCAGCATTTTCTTCCGCTGCTTCCTTGCCGATTTCAGGTCTGCCGCCGGCACCAAGTCCTCTTGTGGACTCTTTGCCAACATGTAATTTTATTGATGCGGCATTTTTGGATAAAGCTTGTGCATCTGTATTTGCTGCAATGAAATCAACACCGGATAACCCGCGTTGTATCATGCTATTGATGGCATTTCCACCACCACCGCCAACACCAATTACACGAATTCTTGCTCCGTAATTGGTTGAATCTGTATCGATAGTAATCACATTTCCCCCCGGAAAAGTGTTATGAAAAAAGTAATTATCATAATAATAAACACATAACTTGTATGACAAGTATGTTATCAGAATTTGTATTATGAGAGAGTGCAAGGGTGATTTACCGGCTGCAATGGTAAATCATGCTCTACAATATAGGAAATAAGCGGGGTAATGTCAAATTAAAGTTCGTCAAAAAAGTTAAAAAACTTCTTTATGAATGATTGTTTCTCATTCTTATCATTGGATTCACTTGGTTGAATGACTTCCGGAATCATTTCTTGCTTCGGGGATTCAGACTTTGTATTTGGGATATTCTTTTGTTCAATCAATAATCCGACAGAAGTTGAAAACATGGGATGTTCTATTTCACTACCGAATCCACCAAAATTCATTCCATTTGGAATTCCCAATTTTACGGGCATGCCGAAGATTCTAGAAGCCAAATCATCATTGCCATGTAATAATGAGGAGCCACCTGTGAGAACGATTCCTGCAGGAAGGCGATGGATATAACCGGATTTTCTTAACTCTTCAAAACAATGTTCAAAAATTTCTTCTAATCTTGGACCAATGATTCGAGCTAAAAGACTTTTGTTTATTTCCAAGGGATTGCGACCGCTGATGCCCGGAACCATGATGGTTTCTTCATGTAATATGCTTTCTACGGTGGCATGACCAAAATCCCTTTTCAATCGCTCAGCTTGATTAAATAAAATACCAAGCCCTGAAGAAATATCCTCAGTGATTTGATTACCTGCGAGTGGAATGCTTGCTGTATGCCGAATCACATTGTCCCTGAATACTGCGATATCTGTTGTTCCACCTCCTATATCAATCAATGCAACTCCTACTTCCTTCTCATCATCATCTAGAACTGCATTGCTTGATGCGATAGGATTGATGATCATTCGATTGACCTTCAAATTTGCTCTTTCTATGCATTTGTGAAGATTCTGAATGGCAGACAATAGTGATGTGATTACATGAACATTCGATTCCATGCGAACACCACTCATTCCGATTGGATCGGTGACACCATCCTGTCCATCAATGATATACTCTTGAGGAATGATGTGCAAAATTTGTCTATCAGCCGGCAGTTTGACATTCATTGCATCATCAATGATTCGCTGAACATCCAATTGAGAAATCTCTCTGGAAGCATTCGGAATGGCAATGATTGATCTGGACAAAAGTGACTGAATATGATCGCCTGCAATTCCAATCGTGATTGATTGAACTTTCACACCTGCTTGTTGTTCGGCTATGGAAATGGCTTGAGTGATTGCTTTCACTGTTTTGTCAATATTAATCACAACCCCTTTGCGAAGACCTTCGTTGACAGAAGCGCCAATTCCTAAAATGTCCAAATTCCCACTATTGACATTTTGTGATGCAATCAGTGCAACCACTTTCGTTGTGCCAATGTCCAAGACTGCTTTGTATTCACCGATTGACATGGTGTGTCTTCCTTGCTATGAGAGATCAATTGCCTGAACTTGCCAATAATGGCTGTTTACCAATCACGATTTGATTCTTCCAACGAATGTCAACATATCGTGGATGACCTTGTCTGGTTGCCGCATGCAACATATAGAGTCGAAGTTTCTCCAACTTTCTGTCAATATTATCAGCAGAACCAAACATGATTTTTGTTTCACCATCTGTTGTGATGAATGTAAATTCTTTCTTTATGCTATTCACATCAATTTCAGAAAGTAATTCCTGCAATCCTATGTCTTTCATCTTTGCTGTTTCTATGATTTCTGAAATATTCTTCAAAATGATTTTATTGATTTTTTTTCCATCATAAATACCATGAATGATTGGTACATCGGAATTATGTGAAAACTTGTCATAGGGTAAGATGATACCACTTGAATCCACATAATCAATTCTTCCCATTGTCGATGGGAATGCGATATATGGCTCTCTTTCCATCACTTGAATCTTGATTCCTCTGATTCCATTACTCTCAACAATGGCATTTTTAATATAAGGATGCTTCAGAATATTAATTCGAATATGCGCCAAGCGAGTGGAAGATGCAGATTCTGTAGTGTCTGCCAAAGTCAATGATGCCATAGCCATGACCTCTTCAGGACGAATCGCTTTTGCTCCTTCGATGACTATAGATTGTACATTCTGGGTGGATTTCCACCGCAATGCGAGTATCAAAATGGCAATAATCACAAGGCCAATGACAATCAATTGACTGATTGCACCTGCCCTTGCCTCAGGATTAAAATCCGTTGGATCATATGTTTGTGAAAAAAGACGAAATGACATCAAAGATTCCAAATTACAATAACCCATCACCTATCAATGAAGGGGATGACCTTGTGACTCGTGGAAATATGCTTTTGAAAATTAGGTGACTGATTCTATGCTGCTGAATCAATCCGCACAAACATACAAGAGTGTGTCTTGAATGTCAAGAAAAAAATCCCTTAAATCTTAGGATTTATGCCAATGTAAAATGGGAAACACAAAAGAAAATGTATTTTGAGAGTG
>JBEEPK010000049.1:0-15227 GCA_041191145.1 Bacteroidota bacterium | reverse complement strand
GCAAACCCAAATCTCTCTGCTTTACAAGGTCCCGGAAATATTCCAATGACCCATGATTTTAGACAAGTGTATGCATCTGTATTGAGTCAATGGTTTGGCGCTGGTGAAAATCTTTATGTCCCTTCGGCATTACCAAGATCATTCGAACAATTGCCAATTTTCAAAAAGTTATCCACATCTATTTCTGAGCAAGCAGAACAATCGATACTACTTGGGCAAAATTCTCCGAATCCTGCATCTGAGTTTACCATCATTCCGATTCATGGGATGCATTCTGGAACTGAAGGCGTTCTAACGATCAATACCCCTGAAGGTCGCTTAATTACTCAATATCGAGTTCTTCCGGGAATGGAGAATATTCATATTGACACTCGCTTACTCACATCCGGAACATATTTCTATTCGCTTCGATATGGCAAACATGAGTTTTCAAAAGCAATGATTGTCACACATTAAGAATCAATATCTGTCTATAACACAGAAGCCGTCCATTGAGACGGCTTTTTTGTTGAACTTATCGTGCGTATTTTTGTGTCCTGCATTGCTCCATATCGACAAATTCGAGGATCGTCATATTGCGCCTCGAGCCTCTGACATTCAACATATGCTCGATACCATCGGCGTTCAGAGCATAGATGCACTCATCGATCAAACAGTTCCTGCATCTATCAGACTCGCAAATGAGTTGAATTTGCCTGATCCGATGACAGAGCAACAGGTATTGTCGAAACTAAAGCATATCGCTTCTCAAAATACACGCATGCGTTCCTATATCGGAATGGGATATTATGGTACTGTTACGCCAACAGTAATTTTAAGAAATATTCTGGAAAATCCGGGTTGGTATACGCAATACACTCCATATCAAGCTGAGATTGCCCAAGGAAGATTAGAATCTCTGTTGAATTTCCAGACAATGGTGATTGATCTCACAGGTATGGAAATTGCAAATGCATCTTTGCTAGATGAAGCAACCGCAGCTGCTGAATCCATGCATTTGATGCATGCGGCCAGAACAAAAAAAGCTATTGAGAATAATGCACATACTTTATTTGTATCTGAGGACTGCTTCCCTCAAACAATTGAATTGCTTCAAACAAGAGCAGAACCACTTGACATCACAATCAAAATTGGCAATGTTTCAGACATTCAATGGGATGGTTCGATTTTCGGCATCGTACTTCAATATCCTGCCGCAAATGGTTCCATTCAAGATCTTACGCAGCTTTTTGATACCGCTCATGAGCATGGCGCTTTGATTGCATGCGCAAGTGATTTGCTCGCACTAACTCTCCTCAAACCACCGGGGGAATTCGGTGCTGATATCGTCTTTGGATCTGCACAAAGATTTGGTGTTCCGATGGGTTATGGCGGACCACATGCGGCATTTTTCGCAACCAAAGAAGAATATAAAAGACAAATTCCCGGTCGCATCATCGGAGTATCCATAGATGCTCAAGGAAGTGTTGCGCTACGCATGGCATTGCAAACACGCGAGCAACATATCAAGCGTGATAAAGCAACCAGCAATATTTGTACAGCACAAGCATTGCTTGCAAATATCTCTGCGATGTATGCAGTGTATCATGGACCTGAAGGACTCAAAGCAATCGCGCAAAGAGTGCATGCAATGACAGTGGTATTAGCAGAAGGTTTGAAGTCATTGGGTTATACTCTGAATTCAGGAAGTTTTTTCGATACATTGTCAATCAACACTGATGCTGATGTACAAAATCGTTTTATTGATGCATGCACCGATGTGAATGTCAAGATTGGAAAGAATCATCTCGGCATTTCATGTGATGAAACAACCACATTGGATGATGTCAAACATCTTCTTGCAATTGCAGCGAAAGCTAAGAATGTGGAAGAACCAAATATTGATGCAATCATCAATGGCTCTCTCAATGTGATTCCACAAGAATTGCATCGTACATCTTCTTACATGACTCATCCGGTATTCCACAAGTATCATTCAGAACATGATCTCTTGCGCTATATGAAATCGCTCGAGAATAAGGATTTATCAATGGTTCATTCCATGATTCCTTTGGGATCATGTACGATGAAACTCAATTCCACAACTGAGATGATTCCTGTAACATGGGCTGAATTTGGCGATATGCATCCATTTGCTCCGGCTAATCAAGCCAAAGGTTATGCGGAGATTTTCAAAACTCTTGAAGAATGGCTTTGCGAGATTACAGGTTTTGATGCAATGTCATTACAGCCAAATGCAGGTGCACAAGGCGAATATGCAGGACTCATGGTGATTCGTGCTTATCATAAGAGTCGCGGAGATCATCATCGCAATATCGCGCTCATTCCGTCTTCAGCACATGGTACAAATCCCGCAAGTGCGGTAATGGCCGGAATGAAAGTGATTGTGGTAAAATGTGATGAACAAGGAAATATCGATCTGACAGATTTGAAAGAAAAAGCACTTGCGCACAAAGAACATCTCGCCGCATTGATGGTGACATATCCTTCAACGCATGGAGTATTCGAAGAAGCAATCAAAGAGATTTGCGATATCGTTCATGAATATGGCGGGCAAGTGTATATGGATGGCGCCAATATGAATGCACAAGTTGGATTAACATCACCCAATAATATCGGTGCTGATGTTTGCCATTTGAATTTACATAAGACATTCTGCATTCCACATGGTGGTGGTGGACCTGGCATGGGACCAATCGGCGTAAAAGCACATCTGGCTCCATTCTTACCAGGACATCCTGTCATCAAAACCGGTGGCGAGCATTCCATTCAAGCAATATCAGCAGCTCCTTGGGGCAGTGCTTCAATCCTGCTTATTTCTTGGACATATATTGCAATGATGGGCGGCAAAGGTCTGACAAATGCAACAAAGATCGCCATCCTCAATGCAAATTATATCAAAGCTCGATTGGCCGAACATTATCCAACTCTCTATGTCGGATCCAATGGACGCGTGGCTCATGAAATGATCATTGATATGCGACAATTCAAACAAAGTGCAAATATCGAAGTGGAAGATATCGCGAAGAGACTCATGGATTATGGCTTCCATGCTCCGACTGTTTCTTTCCCTGTTCCAGGTACAATGATGATTGAGCCGACAGAAAGCGAGCCACTCGCAGAATTGGATCGCTTCTGTGATGCAATGATTGCAATCAGAAAAGAAATCATTGAAATCGAACAAGGTTTGATGCCAAAAGATAATAATCTACTGAAGCATGCACCGCATACAGCGCATGTCATCATGCAAGATGCATGGGACAGACCATATTCCCGCATTCAAGCCGCTTATCCACTTCCCTATGTTCGCGAGAAGAAATTCTGGCCAAGCATAGGACGCGTGAATAATACTCATGGAGACAGAACCTTGATTTGTTCTTGTCCACCAATGGAAGCTTATGAACAAGCTTAATTTTGGAATGAACTTGATATTGATTCGAGGCAATATAGAATGGGCTTAAAAGGTAGATTGATCCTCATCACCGGTTTTGTGATGACACTCTTTTTTGCGGGAAGCAAAGTATTGATCTCAACGATGCATGGTGAATTGCCATCCGTGCAAAGCTTTGCTCTCGTGGTTTTGTCAGGAGTGCATTTCTTTTTGCTCGATGTGAAGAAGTATCATAATGCTCGTTTCAGTTATGGCTTTTTGCTTTCTGCGCCTGCTGCTTTGGCATTATTGTTTTTCCCTTATAATACATTAGGGGGATTGGAACATGCTTTGATGTTGGCATTCAATGTGGCCTTATTACATGTTGGAATACTCATCATGTTTTCAAAACATGTAACTTCTTATCTCAAACAAGAAGATGTAACACCACAATGAAATCTGTTCTGATTACAAGTAAAGATTTTCCAATCTCAATTGCAGACTTCCCGGCTCCAATACCCAATTCCGGCGAAGTTCTCATCAGCATGCAAGCAAGTGCTCTGAACCATCGCGATGTGTGGATAGGTAAAGGAATGTATGCCAAAATTCAATATCCGGTGATTCCCGGATCAGATGGCTCAGGTATAGTAATTGCTTCGCAGTCGAAACATGCTCCGGTTGGAACAAGAGTAATCATCAATCCAAATATCAGTTGGGGTGAGAATCCTGAGATTCAATCAACAGACTATTCTATTCTTGGCATGCCAACACAAGGCACGATGGCTGAACTCATTTCTGTTCCTGCAGATCGAGTGCATCCTATTCCGGATCATCTCACATTTGAGCAAGCCGCGGCATTGCCACTTGCTGGTCTGACCGCATATCGTGCTGTATTTACAAAAGGCATGATTGGATCTGGTCATAAAGTACTCATCACAGGAATTGGTGGTGGAGTTGCACTCATGGCCCTGCAATTCGCATTGGCTTCCGGTGCCACGGTGTACTGCACTTCTGGAAAACAAGAAAAACTTGATAAGGCAATTGCATTGGGTGCGAGTGGTGGAGCATTATACAATCAAGAAGATTGGTCGAAACAATTACAGATTCTTGAACCAACAGGATTTGATTGCATCATAGATTCAGCAGGAGGTTCACAATGGAATGAACTCACCGGCTTAATAAAAGTTGGTGGTCGTTTGGTTTTTTATGGTGCAACTAATGGTAATGTTCCGAATCTTTCTCTGCAGAGATTATTCTGGAAACAAATCACCATCTGCGGTAGCACCATGGGAAGTGATGCGGAATTTGAAATGATGCTTCACTTTTGTAAACATCACGGCATCATTCCTGTGATTGATAGTATTTTTTCTTTGGATGATGCACCGTCAGCATTTGAATTGATGGATAAGGGACAACAATTCGGAAAGATCATCCTGCATCATGGACAATCGAGTTCATGATGTCAGAAACATTACGCAATATTCCTCTTGGCACAACTGCCATACTCACATCACTGGAGGGAAATCCTGATTTCATTCGCAGATTGAATGAAATGGGTTTTTTGCCTGGTACGAAATTCAAACTCCTCAGAAGAGCACCATTCGGCGGACCAGTTGAAGTATCATATGGTCATACACGCATAGCTTTCAGACCCGATACTTCAGTCACTATACATATCCATGTTCTTGCATGACAATCAATTCTCACATAGCATTCGTCGGCACGCCAAATTGTGGTAAAACAACATTATTCAATGTTCTTACCGGAATGAGAAAGAAAGTGGGAAATTTTCCGGGCATTACCATTGAGCCATCTTTAGGAAATGTTTCCACCGGTGAAAAATCAATTGCCATATTGGATTTACCCGGATTATATAGTATGCTTGCCGCTTCGCTCGATGAAGAATTGACAATGCAGGTATTACAGAAAGGACATTCTTCCATAGCACAACCACATGGTATTGTTTTTGTGATGGATGCCACCAATATTGAAAAAAGTCTGTATCTCTATTCGCAAGTTGCAGAACTTGGTATTCCGATGATCATTGCACTCACCATGGTTGATGGGGTCAAAGCAAGATCAGGAGTCATTGATGATATTGCGATCGAACGCCTGACAGGACTATCTGTTTTTCCAATTGTCGGTCATAAAGGCATAGGACTCGATGCCTTGAAACAAGCATTATTAGAAGATCGCGAATGGAATATTCCCAATGTACCACCGATTTTTGAAGAGATCCGAGATCGTGTGCATTGGTCAAGAAACACTGCCGATGCAGTACTCACAATCAAAGAAGCTGATACGGTAACAAGTCGACTTGACTCAATCCTACTTCATCCAATCGGCGGAATTCTCTCATTCGGCATCATCATGGCAATCTTTTTTCAATCGATTTTTGCATGGGCAATCCCATTCATGGATTTGATTGAATCAGGATTTTCAAGTTTGGAACAATTGGCATTGCAGAATTTACCTCCGGGACTTTTCAGTGATTTAATTGCACGAGGACTCATTGCCGGAGTCGGCTCCGTAATTGTGTTCTTGCCGCAAATCATCATATTGAATGTTTTTGTGGTAATACTCGAAGATTGCGGTTATTTGGCTAGAGCCGCGTTTCTCGTGGATAGAATCATGGGGACTTTTGGTTTACAAGGCAGATCATTCATTCCCCTTTTGGGATCATATGCATGTGCAATTCCCGGTATCATGTCAGCCCGCATCATACCCTCACATCGCGATCGAATGACGACAATGCTTATAGCTCCTCTGATGACTTGTTCGGCAAGACTACCCGTTTATACACTCATCATCAGTGCATTCATACCTCCGATGATCATTGGAAGATTCTTTTCATTGCAGGCTATTGTACTTGCAGGACTCTATATTCTTGGTGGACTTACAGGATTACTCGTCGCATTTGTGATGAAAAAATCCATGTTTAAAGGTGATGTCATTCCATTCTTGATTGAATTTCCACCATATAGACTTCCATCATTGAAGAGTTTATTCGTGACAGTTTCAGATAAAGCTCTAGATTTTCTTAAATCAGCAGGTACTGTTATTGTTGCTTTATCACTCGTACTTTGGTTTCTCTCAGCATTTCCACGAATGGAATTCACGGATTCGATTCCTGAAATTCAGCAGCAACAGATGCAATTGGAGCAATCGTATGCAGGACAAATGGGCAAGGCTATTGCACCGGTTTTTGAGCCAATAGGCTTTGATTGGAAATTGACAATCGGCGTGCTTGGAAGTTTTGCCGCTAGAGAAGTATTCGTCAGTGTTATGGGTCAATTATATGGCGCAGACACAACTGATTCAGATGCAAGTTTGCGTGATACTCTACAGCAAACCATTCCCTTTGCATCCGCCTTATCTGTTCTCGCCTTTTATGTGTATGCACTGCAATGCATTTCTACAATGGGGATTTTAAAAAGAGAAACCGGCTCATGGAAATGGCCGGCTTTTGCTTTTGTGTATATGTTTGTTCTTGCCTATGGATTTGCATATATCGTACATGCAATTGCTCTTTGACAATTATCCCGGGACGACATTCACGCTAATTGCTTCTTTGTCCTTGATAATAGTCTCATATACTCCTCTTATCTCATCCATGTCAAGAGCTTTGTATGTATCAAGAATGGTGAATGCTCTTTTTGGATCATCCCAAAACATTGTTTGATTGCACACAAAATCTGCAAGACCGGCATTGGTTTGCATATGATACGCAAGTCCGGTTGCGGCTCCATTGATTGCTTTTGACAACTCATGCTCATTCAGAGGTTCACGAATCATTCCCCAAATCTCTTTCTCTAATGCTTCATGCAAACGCTCAATACCAATTCCCTGATGAGCTGAAGTAACCGAGAATGTCAATAATGATGCATGTTCACGCTGATCAGCATAACAAAATACACCTGAAGCCAATTGCTGTTCTCTCACAAGCGCATTATACAATCTCGAACTCTTGCCATCAGCAAATGCAGATGCAAGAACATCGGCATGAATGGACTTACCAGATAAAAATCCATCAAAATGATAACTAACAAAAATAGCGGGAAGGGGTACTGCATCATTGATTGTAATCGATCCGGTTTTCTTCATTGATTGAGAGAATGGATTTCTTTTGATTGAATTTTGATGTTTTTTCAATGATCCAAAATATTTCTCTACCGATGATTGTGCTTTGCTGAATTCGATATGTCCCGCGATGACAAGTACCGCATTGTCCGTTCTATAATACCCATCGAAGAATGAAGCAACATCTTCCAATGTGGAGGATTCAATATGAGCTCTATCACCTAAAACTTCCCATTGATACGAGCATTCATCATTGAAAGCAAGCTTTCCTTGTTGTACTCTCCATGTGCCATAGGGTTGATTTTCAACGGTTTGTTTTATCTCTTCACTTACGACTTTCTGCTGAGTTTCAAGTCCTATTTGCTGAACACCAAATTGCATCATGCGATCAGATTCAAGCCATAAAACCAAATCCAATTGATGCGCAGGAACAGTGGTGTGATACATGGTTTGATCAAATGAAGTATAAGCATTGAATGTTCCTCCTGCTTTGGAGCAGAACACATCAAACTCTCCCCTTTTCACATGCTTGGATCCATCAAACATCAAATGTTCAAAGAAATGCGCGAATCCTTTATGAGAAAAACTATCATCCTTCGAACCCACTTTATAACCAAGCGTCACATTCACCAGTGGTGCTTTCTCATTTTTAATGAGAATGACACGCAAACCATTGTCTAATCTATAATCAAGCAGAGGTGGGATTTCAGTCATAGTCATATCCATAAAAAAACCCGACATGAATTCATGCCGGGTTGGAAAGCACGCCCGATAGGACTCGAACCTATTACCCACAGCTTAGAAGGCTGTTGCTCTATCCAGATGAGCTACGGGCGCATGCCGTTTACGAATTACAAAAATAGTGCATTCTTATAACCAAGCAAAGAAAATGTTGGCTTAGTAAAGAAAATGGCCTATTTTTGTAATGGGTCAAGCCCCTACGGTCATGACAAATCGAACCCCGCCAGGTCCGGAAGGAAGCAACGGTAGATTTGCTCTGACAGGTTGGTAAGCTTGACCTATTTTTGTATCCAATCCTATCGGCAAGACAATGAGCGATTCATTTTTCCATACTGATGCTATGCTTCGAATGATCGAGGATTCTTCCCGATATATCAAGCAATACATGAATGATTCACCTAGGATTGGCATCATACTAGGTACAGGACTGGGAAGCGTCATCAATGATGTGGAAATTCATGCCACACTGGAGTATAAAGACATACCGCATTTCCCTATTTCAACCGTTGAATCTCATTCAGGGAAATTGATCATCGGTACTTTGGAGCAAAAGCCAATCATTGCCATGCAAGGAAGATTCCATTTTTATGAGGGATATTCCATGCAGGAAATTACTTTCCCAATTCGTGTTTTCAAGTCACTGGGTATTAATACATTGCTCGTTTCCAATGCATGCGGCGCATTGAATCCCGCATATTCATCCGCTGAAATCATGCTCATCGACGATCATATCAATATGCTTGGCGGCAATCCACTCATCGGACCAAATATCAATCAATTGGGGCCAAGATTTCCGGATATGAGCAGACCATATGACAAAGAACTTCTGACATTATCTGAAAAACATGCCAAGGAATTGGGAATCAAAGTCCATCGTGGTGTCTATGTATCTGTTTCCGGACCCAATCTTGAAACCCGAGCAGAATACAAATACTTGCGCATTATTGGTGCTGATGTTGTGGGAATGAGCACCGTACCTGAAGTGATTGTGGCTAGACATATGAATATGCGTGTGGCAGGATTTTCCATTATCACGGATGAAGGATATCATGAGGATTTACAAGTAGTGACTTTGGATGATGTGATTCATGCGGCCAATCGCGCTGAACCACATCTCGTTTCTTTATTGAAAGCACTTGTTTCAGCAATCTAGGATTATCACATGTTGATTCGTTCATTATCTGCTTGCGAAGAATTCATAGCCGGAGACAATACCATTCTCCGAGAATTGTTTCATCCTGATAAACAATTCATTGAATTGCGATATAGTTTGGCCCATGCAATAGTAAAACCGGGTGAAACTTCACATTTGCATTCGCTTGCAACGAGTGAAGTCTATTATATTCTCCAGGGAAAGGGCATCATGCATATTGATGATGAACAACAAGAAGTGAATCCCGGAGATGCAATATATATTCCGCCTCATGCAAAGCAATACATTCATAATCATGGAACTAGCGATTTGATATTCATCTGCATTGTGGACCCCGCATGGCAAAAAGAAGATGAGACTGTATATCCTTGAATTACTTCTCTTGTCCTGCAAAGTATGCATAGAGTTTCTCGGCTACTTTTTTTCCTGCAATCTTCTCCACTTCATCTCTATTGGCTGATTTGATGTTTTTCACCGCTCCAAAATGCTTCAATAATTTTTGTGCGGTTTTCTCCCCTATTCCTTCAACTTCCGTCAATTCCGTTTGGAATGTTCGTTTATCTCTCAGGGTTCGATGATAGGTGATGGCAAATCTATGCGCTTCATCTCTGATTGCTTGCAATAGTCGCAAACCGGTTGAAGTTCTTGGCAAGAGCATCGTATCGGATTGACCCGGCAGAACGATTTCTTCAAGTCTTTTGGCGAGACCGATCACAGGAATATTCTTCATGTGTTCGAGACCTTGAAGAATTTCCATCGCAGCGGATAATTGTCCTTTTCCGCCATCAATCACAATCAAATCAGGGAGAGTCATGAGATCTTCGGGAACTTTGTCATATCTGCGTCTTACCACTTCTTTCATTGCCGCGAAATCATCATTGCCTTCGAATGATCCCAATTTGAATTTTCGATAATCACTTTTCTTCGGTTTACCATCTAGGAATACCACCATCGATGATACATAGTCCGTGCCTTGAATATGGGAATTGTCAAAACATTCGATTCTTCTAGGTGCTCGGGCAAGTCGCAAATCTTGTTGTAGTATTGCAATCCCTCGTGGCAGAGCTTGATCACGCGCAGCTCTTTGCAAATGTAATTCTCGAACCAAAAACATTGCATTAGTTTCCGCCATGCCGATCACTTTCTTTTTGTCCCCGATTTTCGGAATTGAGATCTCAATCGTAGAACCTTTCTTCTCATTAAGCCATTGTAGGTCATAGTCTTCATCTTCGATTTCAATAGGGAGCAAGATTTCTTCAGGTATGGCATCTGATTCAAGATAAAACCGCTCCAGAGCAACTCTCAGCAATTCCTTTTCTTCTCTGCCACCTGCTTGAGCGATGAAGAAATGCCTTTTACCGACCATTTTTCCATCACGAATATTCAAAATCACGATGCATGCATCATCATCAATGATTGCAATTGCAAAGATGTCTCTATCAATCAAATCCGTGGAAACAATCTTTTGTTTTGACACATACTCACGTAGCATTTGAAGTCGATTGCGAATCATTGCGGCTTCTTCGAATCGCAAATCTTCCGCAAACGTATTCATTCGCTCTTCCATCATTTTTTCCACTTCGCGGGTTTTTCCATTCAAGAATTGAACCGCTTGCTTGATATGCATCCCATATTCTTCTTTTGACTCATGACCTGCACAAGGTCCATTACACTTTTGAATATGATAATCCAGACATACTTTATACTTCCCCGCAATGATATTTTGTTTCGACAAAGGAAAGTCACAACTTCTCAATGGGAAAATCGTACGAAGCGTTTTGAGGAGATGATAAAGATATTTTCCATCAGTATAAGGACCGAAATATTGACTTCCATCACGAATGATTGTTCTCGTTGAAAAAATCCGAGGAAATTCTTCATTGGTTATGCGAATGGAGGGATATGTTTTGTCATCTTTCAAGAGAATATTGTATTTGGGTCTATATTCCTTGATCAAATTATTCTCTAGCAATAGCGCTTCGGTCTCGGTATCAGTCACGATGATTTCCACATCATGAATATATCTGATGAGCGCTTTGGTTTTGGCATCCATCGGTCTGTCTTGGAAATACGATTTGACTCTATTGCGAAGATTTTTGGCTTTCCCCACATAGATGATGGTATTTGAAACATTTCTATAGATGTATATTCCGGGTTTGGTAGGCAAACCCGCTACTTTCTGCATCAATATATCATGTTGATTTTCTTCATGTTGCGATGAAGATGGTGCATCATTCTGCATAGATTCTGCGAGGTGGAAAAACAATCCTATGCCATAATGAAGCATAGTCGTAATTTTGGGCAAAGACATAAGTCTTGAAGCGCTTTGTCTGCAATGTTAAGAAAGTTTTTCCACACCTCGAAGCAACCATGTCACATTCACAACTTGATCTCAATCAATCGGTGCAATCCGAACTTGAAGTAACCGTTGAAACAGCAAAGGAAGTGGGGCTCACCGCCGATGAATTTTCATTGATTTGTCAAAAGTTGGGTCGTACGCCTTCCTATACCGAACTCGGTGTGTATTCCGTGATGTGGAGCGAGCATTGTTCGTATAAAAATTCCATTCTACAATTAAAAACACTCCCAAGATCTGGTGGTCGCATGCTTGTTGAAGCCGGAGAAGAAAATGCCGGACTCATCGATATCGGCAATGGCTATGCGATTGCATTCAAGATTGAAAGTCACAATCACCCCTCGGCTGTCGAACCATTTCAGGGTGCCGCAACGGGAGTTGGTGGAATCCTTAGAGATATTTTCACAATGGGCGCGAGACCAATCGCCGCACTGAATTCTTTGCGATTCGGAGAATTGGATTCATCCAGAACGAAATATCTTGTCAAAGGAGTGGTACATGGAATCAGTCATTATGGAAATTGCTTTGGTGTGCCAACCGTTGGTGGCGAGGTATATTTCGATAATTGCTATACTGATAATCCCCTCGTGAATGCGATGGCAGTAGGTATCGTGAAAGTCGGTGAAACATGTTCCGCAATTTCCGAAGGCAAAGGTAATAGCGTGATGATCATGGGTAGTTCTACCGGCAGAGATGGCATCCATGGCGCATCTTTACTTGCTTCCAGAGAATTTGACGAAAAAACCGAAGACATGAGACCAACCGTTCAAGTTGGTGATCCATTTGCCGAGAAATTACTTCTAGAAGCAACTTTGGAATTGATTAATAGCGGTTGTGTGGTTGGCATGCAAGACATGGGAGCCGCGGGCATTTCTTGTTCCACAGCCGAAATGAGTGCAAAAGGCAAATGCGGAATGATCGTAAATCTTGATGCGGTGCCTCTTCGCGAGCAAGACATGAGCGCTTATGAAATCATGCTCTCTGAGTCACAAGAACGCATGCTTGTCGTGGTTGAAAAAGGCAAAGAACAAATAGCAATAGACATTTGCAAAAAATGGGATGTACCCATTTCCCAAATCGGTGAAGTGACCGAAGATGAATTAATTCATGTATTTAGACATGGTAAGAAAGTAGCTGAATTACCTGCTCAGACTCTTGTGCTCGGCGGTGATGCACCGGTTTATGTCCGCGAGAAAAAAGAACCTGAATACTTGAAGTCTAGTGCCAATATGCCAAATCTTGAGATCAAACCGGAAGAACATTCCGGCATTATCCTTGATCTACTAGCACAAAGCACGATCACGAATAAGCATTGGATTTTCGAGCAATATGATTCGCAGGTGCGCACAAATACAGTGACCATAAAAGGCGATGCACCAATTTTGCGCATCAAGGAAATTGATGGTTTCGGTATTGCCGTAAGCACTGATTGCAATAGTCGGTATGTCTATCTTGACCCCTATAAAGGCGGCATGATGGCTGTCGCGGAAGCCGCTCGTAATGTGGCTTGTGTGGGAGCAGAGCCAGTTGCGATTACGAATTGCCTGAACTTTGGGAATCCATATGATCCTGAGGTCTATTGGCAATTCACTGAAGCCATCAGAGGAATGGGCGATGCATGCCGTGCATTGAATACACCCGTAACCGGTGGCAATGTGAGTTTTCACAATGAATCGCAAAAGCATGCAATCTTCCCAACTCCAACCATAGGAATGCTTGGTTTGATTCCCAACCTAGCACATACAGTAGGTGCAGGTTTTACGGAAAACGATGCAATCATCGCATTGCTTGGATGGCAGGAAGGCGGACTCGAAGGTTCCGAATTGCTCAAGATGAAGACTGGTAAGATTGCCGGTAAGGCGCCTGCTTTTTCATTGGAGCGTGAAGTGACTTTGCAAAAAGCAATTATCCAATTGATTCAGAATAAAGCCGTGCTAAGTGCGCATGATACTGCCGAAGGTGGACTTGCGATTGCAATAGTCGAATCTTGTTTAGCGCAGGGAATAGGAGCTGCATTGGATTTGCCATTTGAAGAAAATGCCAATAATCTCTTCGGCGAAGCACAAAATCGCATTTTGGTTTCGATCAGACCTGATCAATTCGAGAATGCAAAGGCAATTGCTGATGAAGCAGGTATTCCATTGCAAATGCTTGGCAAAACAGGCGGACATTCATTAAGTGGCAAAACATTCTCTGTTGCACTTACTGATGCACATACAGCGTATATGGATACATTATCGAAGAAATTGTCTTAATCAATCTTCAGTAGTTAGTATCATTGCGCCTGCTCTACCCGAAGTTGCGGAAATGATTTCGTTCATGAAGGTTTCACATTGGGATTCAGGGATGCGAGCGATGAATTCAACGGCATCACGATATTCCGAATCTGAGTTGATAGCATAGGCATCAATGATTCTGCGGACAGTGTCCACATCTTCATACATGCAAAGAACTTTAATGTCTTTGGTGAAATACACCGGAATTTTGACGCAAAGTTCGAGAACTGCAGAAGTTGAATCTGAATATGCTCTTGCAAGTCCACCGACACCAAGTTTCGTTCCGCCATAATATCGTGTGATGACCATTAATATGTCAGACACATCATATTTATGCAAAACAAATAAAATTGGTTTCCCTGCGGATCCGGAAGGCTCTCCATCATCTGAAGTTCTAAATTCCAGACCACCCTTTCCGATTCTGTATGCAAAACAATTATGCGTTGCATCCCAAAATTCAGAACGCAATGATTCGAGTTCTTTGAGTGCCTGATCCTTGGAAGAAACGGGAATAGCCGTGGCGATAAATTCAGAGCCACGAACTTTGATGGAAGTTCTTTCTCTCTGTTGAATCGTATAGTAAAAATCTGTCGGACTTGAATTCATCTAATCACAAAGTAAAAACACAATGAAGATAGGTATTGTTTGTTATCCGACCTATGGCGGAAGTGGCGTCATTGCCACTGAGCTTGGAATTGAGTTGGCAAAGAGAGGACATCAAGTTCATTTCATCACCTATGCTCAACCAATGAGACTGGATCGCTTTCAGGATAATATCTTTTATCATGAAGTGGAGCAACCTCATTATCCACTCTTTGAATTTCCACTTTATTCATTGGCATTGGCAGGTAAAATCATCGATGTCATTCGTTATGAACAGTTGGATATTTTACATGTACACTATGCAATCCCGCATGCAATCAGTGGATATTTGGCAAAAGAAATTCTTAAAGAAGAAAAAAATGTGCAATTGGTGACCACATTGCATGGAACCGACATCACATTGATTGGACTTGAACCTACATTCCTTCCGCTCGTGAAATTTTCACTAGATCAATCCGATGCAGTTACTGCGGTATCGAAGTTTTTGGCAGATAAAACCGTCACGGGTTTCAAAACTCTGCATGAACCAATCGTCATTCCAAACTTTGTTGATACCAAACTCTATTATCGAATGGAATGTACAAAGATACGGTCTCAGATCGCACCAAATGGCGAGAAAATTTTAATGCATGTCTCGAATTTCCGTCC
>JBEEPK010000048.1:0-15197 GCA_041191145.1 Bacteroidota bacterium | reverse complement strand
AATGTTCAATTTCGAAGAAATTCATGAGATCTTCCACTTGTTCCAATTCCCAAGCTAACTGTTCGCGTTTATAGCAGTGATATAAATTCCGTAACATTCTAAAGAGCATCTCCTCAGAATCGACAGGAGCAAGCATACTATCAGAATAGGGAATTCCGGCTTTGATCAAAAAATTCAGACAATCTTCCTTGGATAAGGACAAACCATAGTTGTAAACATCTATATAAGTGTCCAGGTCACGTGATTTTACGAGGAAGTGTAATGGCATTCCAATCCCTTCAAGTGCTATACCGGATTTGTTTCCAAGAATGATGTACAGCAATGACAAAGCAAGTGGAATACCAACTCTTTTTTCCGTCACACTGTGAAAAAAACAATGCTGCGGCAAATAATAATGTGAAGTAGGAGGACGATAAGAGAATTGATCAAAGAAAATAGAATTCAAGGAATTGATTCTTTGTTGTTCATTCTTTGCATCTGTTCTTTCCATGTGTTCTTTTACTTCAACCGACATTGCATTGAGATGTGCTTCAATGATCCATGCATTTGATTCTGGATATCCAAAATGAGAAAGTAGATCAAAGAGAGTGAAAAGGTCTGGAGAGACTTGTCTGTTTCGGCAAGACAAGACATAATCCTTAACCTCATTCAAACCTTCCTCTTTCAAGTTATTCAATACATTGTTCAGAGTTGAAATTGCTTGTTCAGAACTTTGATTCAATATCTCATTTCTAATGATTGGTACGATAGTTGTTCCAAATGAAGAGAGATATTGTTCAATATGACTGGAAATGTCTTTATCGGTATCATCCAATAATGATAGTGCCGGTGATATTTTCTGCGCTAATT
Organism: Bacteroidota bacterium; assembly: GCA_041191145.1. Classification (GTDB taxonomy): domain Bacteria; phylum Bacteroidota; class Ignavibacteria; order Kapaibacteriales; family UBA961; genus UBA961. The sequence continues at coordinate 14,348 of JBEEPK010000048.1, read as the reverse complement.
CTTGCTCTCGATCAAGTATTGTAAATTGCTTGCTCATTGGCTTATAATCGGAATTGTTCCTGAAATGCCTTTGTCAATACATCAAATGCTTCATTGGGTGAATTGACATAAGTTATTGTGTCCATATCCTCTGCAGAAATCATACCTGTTTCAACCAAATAATCAAAATTGATTACTTTTTTCCAAAATTTCTCTCCATAAATGAGTATTGGCATCTTTTTATGAATCTTTTTGGTTTGAACTAATGTGAGAATTTCCATTAATTCATCCAATGTTCCGAAACCACCCGGGAAAATAACAAGTGCTTTGGCCATGAAAGCAAACCAATATTTTCTTAAAAAAAAGTAGTGAAATTCAAAATTCAAATCAGGTGATATATATGGATTAGGCATTTGCTCAAATGGTAGTGAAATATTCAGACCAATTGATTCGCCTTCTGCTTCAAAAGCACCTCTGTTTCCGGCTTCCATGATGCCGGGGCCTCCGCCGGTGCATATGATGAATCGTTTGGGTTTTGGGAATTGTAATGACCATTCGGTAAGCATTTTGGCAAGATCTCTGGCTTCAAGGTAATATTCAGTTAATTCTCTTTGCTTATCCAGGATGCGAATCTTTGCCTCAATTGCAGGTTTATGATCTTCACTGCATTGATCCAAATGGGCTTTGAGTGATTCATACTCATGGTGAAATTCCTTTTCAGAACGAATTCTTGCACTTCCAAAAAAGATGATCGTGTTATTTATGCCATGATGCTTGAATTGTCGTTCCGGATATAAGTATTCAGAAAGAATTCGAAGAGATCTTGCATCGCTTGAATTCATGAATTCATCATTCTCATAGGATTTCGGTGCTTTTTGTTCTAATCTTTTGGGTCTCATATTATCCCCTCATAGGTAATACATGTAATACTGCATCTAGAGATTTTCCCTGATGTTGGATTTGAATATTTGTTTTGTCGTATGCATGTTCTGATCTTACATAACCAAGTGCAACAGTGAAATCTTCAAATGAATATGTACTCGTAATCACACCCATTTGTTCATCATCAACATAAATGAGGTCATCTTTTTCAATGTGTGACTTTGAGCTGATTCCCATTAATCGTTTATTCACTTTATTATAGCTATCCAGTCGAGCGATTACTTCTTGTCCGATATAACATCCCTTTTTGAAGTCAATCAAATGCAGAAGCCCGGCCTCAAGCGGATTATATGCATCGCTCCATTCATGTGGAAATACTCCTTGCCCTGCAAGAATACGTTCACGATTCCAATCATTGGAGTTTAACTCGAGTATGTCTTTTTGACTTGAGAAATAATCAAGTAAACCATTATTCTTTTGATCTATGATGAGAAATTGTAATTCATGAATGGGCATGGTGCGTATTGCAAAACGGTTGCTATGTAATTTTGACATTGCCGAATGCATCGGAAGTGTCAATAAATCACCTCCAATGAATTGAGAAACGAAGTCTAAACTCTCTGGACCATGAATTGTTACCATCTCTACATCATTAGTCATGATGGTAAAGCGAATATTCTCCATGATGATATATTTCTTGAGCCATGTAATTACTTTTTGTTCATTGCCATGGGAAGTAAGAATCAGTGTTTGGTCATTGCGATTAATAACGGTAATGACATCAATGATTCGGCCTTTCTCATTTGTAAGTATTGTTTGTTTTCCCATTTGAGCTTGAAGATTCAAACAACCATTTGTTGAAAGTCTATGTATAAGATCCGGTACTTCCTGACCTTCAGCTTGTATAAATCCCGGAATGCCATTTCGGGACCACCATAATCCTGGAACTTCGATGTTTTGTAATATGTCTTGTAAATTCATGTGTAGTAAGTTAGTATCAAATGAAAATTGTAATTTATGGCGTTTATTGACGAATATAATTTAAAAAATTGACTATGACATCCCATAAACTCTTACTTGGCATCACTTCCATCATTGTGTTTTGCTGCTTGCTCACAAATCCTTTACTCAATGCAGAATCGGGATATTGGAGAGTCTTTTTTAAAGACAAAGGAAATGAAGTTGTAACACCGGGTTCAAATCTATGGTATAAAACCATGGCTTTACACTCCCAGAAATCGCTTGACAGAAGAAAAAAGAATAATCCAAAAGCGCAAATCATCACAAATGCTGATGCTCCGGTAAACAGTGATTATTTGAATGCAGTTTCCAAACTATCGGATTCTGTCTTGCTTACATTACGCTGGCACAATTATGCTGTAATCAAAACAGATTCTTTGAGAATGGAAAGTATCAAAAAGCTTTCATATGTTAAGGGTGTTCAAAGAACCGGTGCTAAGTATTTTCCTGCACAAACCATGTCTGCATATGGTAGCGCATTCGTCAAAACTCAAGAGCAAATCCTTGGAATATTAAATCCTGTTGATAATTGTGATGTATTTCGATATGGACCTTCCTTTAATCAAGCTTCGCTTCTCCAAGTTCCACTTATTCATCAAATGGGTATTACAGGACAACATGCATTGATTTCTTTTCTCGATTCGGGTTTTCGTTGGAAAAAACATGCGGCAACGAAAAATAATAATGTAATTGCGGAATATGATTTCATTCAAAAGGATTCTGTGACTGCAAATCAAGAAGGAGATGTAGCCTCACAAGATTTCCATGGATCCATTTGTTATTCCACAGTCAGTGGATTTCAGCAAGATTCTTTGATCGGCATCGCACCTTTTGCATCATTCATGCTAGCAAAAACTGAGGATATTCCTACAGAACAACATCTTGAAGAAGACAATTATGCGGCAGCGGTTGAATGGTCGGAAGCATTAGGTGCTGATATTGTTTCAAGTTCTCTCGGATATTCAGTATTCAATCAACCATTGGAAGAGAATTATCTTTTCAGTGACTTCGATGGAAAAACTACCATCACTTCCAGAATAGTCAATGAAGCAGTGAAACGAGGTGTTGTCTGCATTACTGCCGCTGGTAATGATGGACCTCGTGATAGCACGCTTATCACTCCATCGGATGCTGATAGTGTGATTTCAGTCGGAGCCATTGCACCTGATGGTATCACACCTGCAAATTTTACTTCAAGAGGACCAAGAGCCGATGGAAGAATCAAACCCGATATTGCGGCTCAAGGAATGGGAGTTGTGTGCATCAATCCCGGTGATACTTTGGCACTCACAGCTGCAAATGGTACATCTCTTGCCACTCCATTGATAGCCGGCGCAATGGGACTCATGATATCAGCTTTTCCTGAAATACCGGGTTATATATTAAGAAAAACTCTTTTTGAAACTGCAATCAATGCAAAAGCAAAAGACAATACTTTAGGACATGGTCTTGCTAAAGTGCATACTGCAATGCTCGAGACCGGAATTCTCATCTCACCCATGATTACCTATCCGGTGAGTCAATATCAAAGAATTGTGTATCTCATTCAATCAACGAATCCGATACTTAATGCCACAATACATTATAGAAAAAAAGGAAGAAGAGAATTTATTCCCATTCCAGCATTCAGACATGATACCACGCATGCTTGGGCAATTGACATTATGAAAGATACGATCACTGCCGGTGATTATGAATCTTATATAGTTGTGAATGATGCAAAAAGACAAAGAATCTTTCCTGCACGACTTCCGAATCGTGATTCAGTTCATGTATTCACACTTAATGAATCGGTAATCCCATGTGGAATACCTGAACAAATTTTACCAAAACACACATATCCGATGTCAGTGGAAAATGAAACAAACTCACAAAACGGATATTTTATTTCTCAAACTGGCACATACAATTGTTCAATCTATTCCATGAAAGGTGCACTGATAGAACAAAAAGAAATGGAATTGCAAGCAGGAACATATTCACAGTTTGATTTACATCAACTCTTTCAATATGATCAATTGATGGGTCTTGTGATTCAAGATAGAGCAGGCGTAGTATTTACAACCATTCTTCCACCTTATCAGAACTAATCATGCATATTCTGATTCTTGGAGCAACATCGGCCATTGCACATGCATTCGCCAAAAGATATGCCAAAGAAGGCAATCATGTGTTTACACTCATGGGAAGAAATCAACAACGCTTGAATGCTTGTGCCTCAGAATTATCTGCATTGGGAAATAATGTCATATATCCCATTGTTGTAGATTTCATGAATGCATCGGAAATCATACAAGCAATCAATAAAAGTATTCAAAATGTGGGCTCCATAGATATCGCTGTACTTGCTCAAGGATCTCTTTCAGATCAAGAAAAGGCAAACAAAGATTTTCAATATCTTCATGATGAATTCATGCTAAATGCAATGTCCATGATTATACCTGCGCAATGTATAGCAAATCATTTCAAAGAGATAAAAAAAGGAATTCTGATAGGAATTGGATCGGTTGCCGGTGAAAGAGGAAGAAAAGGGAATTATGCTTATGGTTCGGCTAAATCAGCCATTCATACGTTTCTATCCGGAATTCGCAATGATATCGGCAATGAACATATTCGCATCATGACAATAAAGCCGGGATTTGTGGCAACACCCATGACTTCTCATTTGAAACAATCACCACTTTTTGTGAAGCCTGATTTTATTGCAAAAGAAATTATTCGTGGAATTGAGCAGGGGCTGGATGTGATGTATATACCATCTTATTGGAGATTCATTCTGATGATCATAAGAGCTTTGCCCGAAAAGATATTCATGAAATTGAATATCTAATTACAATATAGAGAAGTAAAGGTAAAGGTATCACCATCAAATAATCCTTTATCACTCAACTTTAAAGAAGGGATGACAAGCAATGCAAGAAAAGATAAACTCATAAAGGGAGCATGAATATCACTACCTGCTTCTCTTGCCATTTGATCAATGATTTCATATTGCTTGGCAATCTCATATCCATTTCTACTACTCATCAATCCAGCAATGTCCAAAGGAAGTATCTCCACTCTGTCTCCATTTGCATATGCAATGCCACCTTTACATTCAATCAATGCATTGATTGAATGAAACATGGATTCATCATCTGCTCCTATTGCAATGATATTGTGTGAATCATGTGCAATAGTTGATGCAATAGCTCCGGTCTTTAATCCCATCCCTTTCACAAATCCAAGCGCGATATCTGAATCATGATAGCGATTGACATTTGCTATTTTTAGTATATCCCTTGAGATATCGGAATGCAATGTTCCTTCTATTGGAATTGCCTTTTCAATGATTGACTTTGTGATTAATTCACCGGGTATGCATTCAATGACTCGAATCGTTTCTGACTTGGAAGGAATTGATAAAGTATCAAGAGTGATAGGGGAGATATTGCAAATCGAATAATTGTCTGTATTAGGTGTTTCTATATCAAAAGTTATCGAGTGTTGTTTCGCTATGCATTCACCATTGACATACACTGAATGTGGTTTAAAATCCACAAGATTATCACAGAGTATAAAATCTGCTTTATCACCTATGTTCAATGATCCGATATTGATTCCATAATGTTCTTTTGGATGTAAATGAGCAATTCGAAGTACATCAAATACATCATATCCCATCGAAATAGCTTTTCTCACAATCTCATTGATATGTCCACGAACCAAATCATCCGGATGTTTATCATCGGAACAAAACATGCAAGATTCAGGGTAGAGATTAATAAGTGGATGTAAAGCATCAAAGTTCTTGGCAGCAGAACCTTCGCGAATCAATATCTTCATCCCATATTCTATCTTCTCAATTGCCTCTTCAAGACTATAGCATTCATGATCTGTGGTGATCCCTGCATTTGCATATATCTTCGCTCTTACACCACGAAGGCCGGGTGCATGACCATCTATGTGTTTGCCTTGTTCTTGAGCAATTCGAATTTTCTCCATAACTATCGGATCAGAGAACAGTACTCCGGGATAATTCATCATTTCGCTGAGATAACCAATTTCAGGTTTATTGAATAATTCCTTAATCTCATCAATATCAATGGTAGATCCCGCTGTTTCAAAATTCGTTGCTGGTACGCATGATGGAGCACCATATACAATAGTCAAAGGTGTAAGTTTTGCATTTTCAATCATGAATTCAATACCAAGCATTCCAAGAACATTTGCGATTTCATGAGGATCGCTGACCGTTGCAATGGTACCATGTGGAAGGCATAATCTCGCAAATTCTGAAGGGATGATCATTGAACTTTCAATGTGAACATGTGCATCCACAAAGCCGGGGAGAATATAGCTATGCAATACTTCGGATAAGCGTTCTATGGATCGTATCTTTCCGTTTTCAATGTGCATAGTTACGGGATAGATGCTTCTTTGGAAGATATCAACAAGATTGCCTTTAATAATTAGCATATTACTCTATGAATTTTGTGCCGCTTACTTTGAATATGCGGTAATTCTTGAGCCAGATATCAGATTCCATACCATATCCATCGATAATTTCAGTTGGAGTTTGAATGTGAATCTTCTCTTTTGTGTAAAATTGTCTGGACTCTTCTTTCCACATTAAAGATTGTGTGGTTAATGTAGTATTTGTACTGTCAGAACGCACATATACATTCCCCTTGGCAAGCATATCCCTTGTTACTTCGTTAATGGAAGCTGATCTTGAAGTCATATAGCCCACAGGTTGCGAGTGATTATTCATGAATTGAACATAGACATTAGAATCAAGTAATGTTTCATTTCGAGATTCAAATACTCGTGCTTTTCCTGCTTTGAGTAGAGCTCTTGTTCTTGAAGAATCAGTAAAAGCCATTGAAAAATCCCATATTTCATGAGTAGGAATATGCAATGGATCGATGGTGTCTTTCACAATTGCTTGTCCCGTACTCTTTGTTTCATCACATGAAATTAAGAACAAGAGACAAGCAATCAACATCTGTACTTTAGATAAAACTGTTAATGACATGTCGCAATTCTGCCAATTCATATAAGAAGTCTTTCATTTCAGACAGTGGATATTGTGTTGCCGAATCAGACATTGCTTTTTCGGGCATGGGATGAGTTTCAATAAATATTCCATTTATGCCAACAGACATTGCTGCTCTGGCGAGTGGTTTGATATATTGTCTCAAGCCTCCGGATTGCTCACCACCACCGGGCAATTGCAATGAATGAGTAGCATCATAAATGATGGGAAGTCCGGTTTCACGCATGATCAAAAGAGATCGGAAATCCACCACCAAATCATGATAACCAAAAGTAGATCCCCTTTCCGTAAGCCAAACCTGACTTGCTCCGGCTTTCAAAGATTTTTCAGCTTGTTTACCCATATCATCGGGAGCAAGGAATTGACCTTTTTTGATGTTTACAATTTTACCTGTTGCTCCTGCTGCTTGCAATAATTCAGTTTGTCGACATAGAAAAGCAGGTATCTGTAATACATCCACAAAATCGGCAGCCAATGATGCTTCATGAGATTCATGAATATCTGTTATGGATTTCACTCCATGAGAAGTGGAAACATCACGAAGATATTCCAATGCTTCTATATCGCCAATACCTGTAAAACCATTGATACTGGTTCGATTGGCCTTACGATAAGACGATTTGAAAATCAGATCAAATTCGCATTCCTTGGCAATCGGTAGAAGTGTTTCCAGTACTTCAGAAAGCAAGTCTTTAGATTCAATGACGCATGGTCCGGCTATGAGGGTAAATGATGTATTCATGGTAGATTATAAATATGCTTCCAATTCCATTTCACTGTCGAGCATAACTTCTCGACCTTTTGATCCATTAGGTGCGCCAACAATACCTGCGGATTCTAATTCATCCATGATTCTTGCGGCTCTTGCATACCCTACTTTCAAGTAACGCTGTAATAGGGAAGTTGACCCTTGTTGATGTCTCACAACAATGCGCGCAGCATCAGGGAATAACTCATCTCTTGAATCACTTCCACCTCCATATAATCCTGCACTTTTATCAATAGCTGTTGGCAACATATATGGAGTTGAATATCCTTGCTGATTTTCGATATGACGGCAGATGTTTTCAACCTCATCTGTTGAGAGAAAACTATTCTGAATACGAACCGGTTTTGGAGCACCACCGGGTAAATAGAGCATGTCTCCATTTCCTAAAAGTTGATCAGCGCCGGTACCATCAATGATTGTTCTTGAATCAATTTTTGAAGCAACTTGATAAGAAATTCTTGCAGGAAAATTGGCTTTGATCAAACCTGTAATAACATCCACAGATGGTCTCTGCGTGGCTATGATCATGTGAATTCCAACGGCTCTTGCCAATTGTGCAAGTCTTATAATCGGCTCTTCTACTTCTTTACCTGCGGTGAGCATCAAGTCTGCCAATTCATCAATCACACAGACGATATATGGCAATTTCTTCAGTTCTAATTCGGTTTCTTTGAATTTACCTTCAGCCAACTTCGTGTTATAATCTACGATATTTCTCTGTCCAACTTTTGCGAGAATATCATATCTGTTCATCATCTCATTACAGAGTGATTTCAAGACAGCCACTGCATTTTGTGGCAAAGTGATGATTTGTTCATCCACATCCGGTGATAATGCCAAGAAATGATTTCGCATCAATCCATAATAGGTCATTTCAACACGCTTTGGATCGATGATTACAAATTTCAAATCGCGTGGATGCATTTTGTAAAGAAGAGAACAAATTACGGTATTTATACCCACACTCTTTCCGGCACCTGTTGAACCGGCAATAAGAAGATGGGGCATTTTTGCCAAATCAGCACAATAGACTTCACCAGATATGGTTTTACCAAGCGCCAATGGAAGTCTTTGTTCCACATCATGAAACTTTGATGATTTGATAATACTGCTAAATAAAACCATTGATGGATTATGATTCGGAATTTCTATGGCAACTGTTCCTCTTCCGGGCACCGGTGCAATTATACGAATTCCTCTTGCTTTCAATGCCAAGGCAATATCATCGGAAAGATTCTCAATTTGGGAAATTTTGATTCCTGCTGCCGGAACAAATTCATATTGTGTAACCACCGGACCCGGTGTTACCTGAAGATCATTGATCTCAATTTTGAATGTTCGTAGTTTTTCTTGTAATAATCGCGCATTTTCTTTCAATTCTTCATCATCTACATTGATGACATGCTCATGTTGCTGCGTAAGTAAATCCAAGGTTGGTGGTTCATAACTGATTTCCTCATCCTGCATCATTGAGCGTACTTTTGCAATATCTTTTTCACTCATGTCTTCAGTATTGATGATCGGTTCTTGAACATTCAATGTCAATGATGGAGAATTATCATGGTTCATAACCTCGGAATCTTGAATGTCTTTTTTGAATTGTACTGGAATCGTTGGTAATGGATCTGTTTTCTTTGGTACAGCTCTTTGCTTCTTGGCAATATTTATGAACATTGGTTCTTCTTCCAATTGCTCTTGACCACGAATGATAATTGGAGCTTGATTCGAAAACTCTGTCTCGGTGCTATATGATTGCGCTATTCCTTGAGTCCTTTTTCTGATTACTTTTGCTGGTTCTTCATCCGGTTCAGGAGAGTAAATAGCTTTATTTGACTGCTGAATAGATGAGTTTTCTTCTTCATTATATTCAGTATCTATTTCTTCCGATATTTTCTCCTTTTGAAGTAAATCAATTCCTTTATCAATAATGATTGATAGCTTCATGAATCCGGAAATTATCGTTTCAATGGTAGTTTTGATTGATATACCAAATCCAAGTGTGATTGTGAGAAATAATGCAACTAGGAAGAAAAGTAATGATCCAATTTTGCCAATGAGTGAAGAGAGAACGAATGCTTCAAATTGACCAAGAACTCCACTCCATTCATTTGCCATGGAAGGAATAATCTGCTGTATTGTACCTAAAAGTCCTGAAATCATGCCTGCAATAAGTAAAATCAAGCCGGTAAATTTCAGAGTCCTCGATGCAATTCTTTCCATAAAAAACATATCTTTTGACCAAAGCAAACCAAGAAATGGAAAAACGATTGCTACATACCCAATTGCACCATTGAACATCATGTGAGAAAAAACAGCACCGAATAATCCCAACCAATTTTGTGTTGTATCAGATTTCGCCTGCATTGCTGGATCGCCCTTCAAAACGGCAATGATATCATATAGAGTCATATCCGCATTGGCTTCATCTTTTGGAGTATATGAAATCAATGCCAGAAGTAATAACACGGAACTTAAGGCCATGAAAATTCCTAATATTTGCATGGCTAAAGCTCTTTGAGATTCAGTTCCAGGTTCTTCAGGTAATTCGGGCTGAGAACTTTTCTTTGATCTCTTGGGCTTGCTGACAATTGGTTCCAAATCATCAGAATCAAACAATGAGTCGATGATGGAATTCTTCTTACGATTGATAATAATGGAATCAGGAGGTAAAGCCATGATGTTCCTTCCTTTCGTATGTACTGATTTTCGATGAAAGTATGCTGCTTATTGCCTTGAGAGGGCAATAAAATTATATCAAAAACTATGCCCCATTTAATCAGTATTCAAGCGATTAATGCTGATTTATCATGTTTTGGAACTTTAGAACAGAAAAATAACTTATCCGACTATGTTTTTATGAATATTTTGAAAAAGTTTGCCATGATCAAGGTTGCACCAAAAGAGACAGGAATTCATGATTTATTGCGCAAAAGATGGAGCGCTAGATCATTTTCTGAAGTAATGATTGGTGATGAGGAGTTGAGGAGTTTATTCAGAGCTGCTTCATGGGCTTCAAGCAGCATGAATGAACAGCCATGGAGATTTGTGTATGCAAAGAGGGGAAGTGAGGCATATGAACATATTCTTTCTACTTTGATGCCTGGTAATGCGATTTGGGCAAGTAAAGCACCTATTCTTTTGGCTGTTTTTGCAAAAAATGCATTTGATGATGGAAATGTCAATCTTCATGCATGGCATGATGTGGGTGCAGCTTGTACCAAACTACTGTTGCAAGGTGCGGAACTTGGTATCTATGGTCATCAAATGGGTGGATTTGACAGACAAAAAGCTAAAAATGTGTTTCAATATCCTGATTCATTGGATATCGTATCCATTTTAGCATTGGGATATTTGGGTGAAGCCGATACCCTTGAAGAGCCTTTTAAAAGTCGTGAATTAACGCCAAGAACAAGAAAAACTCTTGAAGAAATTGCATTTACATCCTTTTCTGATCTGTGATTCATTCTTCATCGTTTCTCAATTGTTCTAATGCTGAAAAGTCTTCCAAAGTTGTGGTGTCTCCGGAAATAGTGCCATGTGAAACCAATTCTCTGAGTAATCTCCGCATGATTTTACCACTTCTTGTTTTGGGTAAACTACTTGTAAATCGTATCTCATCGGGCTTTGCCAGAGCCCCGATTTCCTTTGCTACATGTTGCTTGAGTTCATTCTCCAAGGTAGATAGATCCAAATCTTTCTGCTGAATGACTGTTACAAATGCAATGAGTGCATTACCTTTGATTTCATCGGGTCTGGCAACAACAGCAGATTCTGCTATGGCGGGATGAGAAACTAGAGCGCTTTCGATTTCTGCAGTGCCGAGTCTATGTCCGCTGACATTCACTACATCATCCACTCTACCCATGATCCAGAAATATCCATCTGTATCTTTTCTTGCTCCATCTCCGGTAAAATACATGCCTTGATGCAGATTATTCGGAGGGAATTCTGACCAATAAACATTCTTATACCGTTCATCATCGCCAAATATGGTTCTAGCCATTCCCGGCCAAGGATGTGTAATAGTAAGATAGCCACCTTCATTTGCTTGACATGATTCACCATTCTTATTGATAACATCTGCAAGAATTCCGGGTAAGGGAAGTGTTGATGTGCCGGGTTTTGTTGGAACTGCACCAGGGACAGGAGCAATCATGATTCCACCCGTTTCTGTTTGCCACCAAGTATCTACAATTGGGCATCTTGACTTACCAATTACTTCATGATACCATATCCATGCTTCTGGATTGATTGGTTCGCCCACTGTTCCTAATAATCGAAGTGAATCAAGATTGTATTGTGCAGGTATGTGATTTCCTGCTCCCATGAATGATCGTATTGCTGTTGGTGCCGTGTACAGAATTGTGGCTCCATACGATGCAATCAATTCCCAAATTCTTCCGGGATGCGGATGATTGAGTGCTCCTTCATAGATAAGTATAGTCATGCCATGCATGAGGGGACCATAGACCACATAACTATGTCCGGTAATCCAACCTATATCAGCAGTGCAGAAATAGATATCGTTCGGTTTTGGATCAAGTACCATTTCAAAAGAATATCGGACATGTGTCAGATATCCACCCGTTGTATGAACAAGTCCTTTCGGCTTTCCAGTTGATCCGCTTGTATACAAAAAGAATAAAGGATGCTCACTTTCAAGGTGTTCGGCTTCACAAATATCATTTTGATTCATGAGTAATGTATCCCAATCGTGAATCAATGGAGATTCAAAATTGATTGCATCTTTGCAGATAATTGATTGAACAGTAGGACATTCCTTGACAGCTTGTTCAACTGAAGTCAATAATGGAATTGATGCTCCGCGTCTTAGTGTCGCATTTTGCGTAATGATACAAACAGATGCAGAATCATTGATGCGATCTCGAAGTGAGTCTGATGAAAAACCACCAAAGACGACATTATGAACTGCACCGATACGAGCACATGCCAGCATTGCGATGATAGCTTCTGGATTCATACCCATATAAATCGTTATCACATTTCCTTTTACGATCCCAATGGATTGAAGTGCATTTGCAAGAGCACATACTTTGGAATGTAATTCTTCATAGGTAATTGATTGCTTACATCCGTCTTCTCTTTCCCATATCAATGCAGTCTTTTTCATCGTGGGAGTATTCTTATGAATGTCCAAACAATTGAATGCAGCATTTGTATATCCTTCTTTGAACCACTGAGCATGAGGATAATTCCAATCAAGTATCGTTTCCCATTTTGAAAACCAATGGATTTTATGTGCTTGTTCATTCCAATGAGTCAATGGGTCTTGATTCGCAATTTGTCTCATTCTTGCATATGAATCCTTGGAACGAATATTTGCATTCTGGGAGAACTCTTCGGATGGTTGAAAGACTCTATGTTCTTGGAGTAGAGAAGAAATCGATTCCATGATCTGCTATTTGATGATAAATGATGGGAAAACTACAAAAAAAAAGCAGATCGGATGATCTGCTTAGTATTGCATTATAGAATTTCAAGCTAACTTTTTCATGAGTGAAATCATTTCAATTGCAGCAATTGCTGATTCAGCTCCTTTATTTCCTGCTTTTGTACCAGCTCTTTCGATTGCTTGTTCGATTGTATCCGTTGTCAAAACACCAAAAATACAAGGAATGCCGGATTCGAGACCAACTTGAGCCACCCCTTTTGAGACTTCAGATGCTACATAATCAAAATGTGGGGTTGCACCACGGATGACAGCTCCAAGAGTAATAACTGCATCATATTTCCCGGATTTTGCAAGTGATTGAGTTACAAGTGGGATTTCATAGCAACCCGGACAATATGTCAATGTCACTGTTGATTCTTCCACGCCATGTCTGTTCAATGCATCCAATGCACCTTGAATCAGGCTATTGACAATAAAACCATTCCAGCGAGCTGCGACTATTGCAATTTTAGCATTCTGGACATCAAAATGTCCTTCGATGATTGTAGCTTTCATTTCTAACTTATCAATGTTTTAAATAGGATTGAATGGCATCAATGGCACTTGTACTAACTGTAAACTTCCCAAAATTTGTTTCATCATATTCTCTGCTTCCATGAAAATCAGAACCACCTGTCCAAAGCAAGCAATATTGATCTATGATTGATCGATAATACTGTTGAGTTTCATAGGAATGTGATGGATGAACAGCTTCAATACCATCCAATCCTTGCTTGATGAAACGAGAGAGAACTTGTTGAGGAAGATATCGTCCGGGATGCGCCAATACAGCAACTCCACCAGCTTCATTTATGATTTTTATGCCTAATTCAACAGGAAAGTTCCATTTGGGTTCATAGGCAGGTTTGCCGAAGCTAAGATATTTGTCAAATGCAGATTTCAAGTCATTGATATAGGACTTATCAATCATCACTGATGCAATATGTGGTCTTGCGACCGGAGCTTTTCCGGCCTTTTGTAAAACATCGTCCATCGTGATCGACATATTCGCATTATTGAGTTTTTTCACAATGCGTTCAGCTCTCTTTGCTCTTTCATGCTTGAACATAGTCAGATAATGATTCAATTGTGGATTATCGGGATCGGTAAAAAATCCAAGTAAATGATAATCTCTTCCTTGTTCATAACAACTCAATTCCAAACCGGGTATCAATTGAATACCAATGGAATTTGCATATTCCACACCA
>JBEEPK010000047.1:0-23101 GCA_041191145.1 Bacteroidota bacterium | reverse complement strand
TGAACTCCATTCTTTGCCGAATGATCTACCGGACAATGTCAATGCGGCCGCTGCGATGGAGGGAAGTGCATCGGAAAATGCACATACATATGCATCGGCAGAAATAGATGAGTGCAGATATGGACTTCCCAATAAAAAGGCGATGGTCTTCTTGTCTTTTGTGAGTATGTCAATTGCTTGGGCTATTTCCGGATTGATGCCGATTGTTCCTTTATATGACTGCGGTTTCATAAGTAAACCGAGAATCACAGTATCCACATCTTTGATGGTTTCTGCGAATTCTTGTGCTTCTTCTATCGTGATATCTTTATTAATAAAACCCAAATCACATTCTTGTTCGAGCGATTGTGCCATCACGCGAAAGAGTGAAATCCCTTTTTCCAAGGTTTGTTCGGACTCATCTCCCAATACTGCAAATGCAGCAAAAGATGCTGTTTCGGGAATTGGCAATAATGATTTGGGATCATGTACTCGTAATCCTTTCTTCGCCATATTGAGTGCATGCATTGCATGTTCTTCCATCACTTTAGAGTCAAGAGGTGATTGCAATTGTGGTTTCTCACTCATATCACACCATTCTTTTTCTGCAAATATGCGTTTGACATTCTCGATGAGTACTTCTCTGAATTCGGGATGTGTATTCACATGTTCAATCAAACCATTCAATGCCTCAATTGCATTGTCTGGTACAAGCGCGATGGTTGCACCGGCCTGCAAACAAGCAATGGTGGCTTCAGCGGATGAATATGTTTTGCTGATTGCATGCATATCGAGTGCATCTGTCACGATAATGCCGGTATATTTCCATTCTTCTCGCAGAAGATCATGCATGATTATGCGTGATAGCGAGGCAGGAAGACCCGATGCATCAAGCGCAGGAATGGCGAGATGACCAATCATGATTGATCTCACGCCTGCATTGATTGCAGTCTTGAATGGGAGGAATTCGCGTGATTTCAATTCATTGAGAGAGCAATCAATGAGTGGCAATGCAGAATGTGAATCAGTTGAGGTATTGCCATGACCCGGAAAATGCTTTGCACATGCCATTACTCCGGCAGATTGAGTGCCATGAATAAAAGCTGTTATATGCGCTTCCGCCTGTTCCGGTGATTCAGCAAATGCTCGAATATTGATGATGGGATTATTCGTATCGGTATTGATATCACAAACAGGTGCAAAGTTCCAATGCACACCGATGGTTCTTGCTTCTTTGGCTATATATCCAGCCGCTTTTTTTGTTGCATCCGGATCATGTGCTTGCATCATGCTCATTGCATGTGGCATGTCCGTTCCGCCTTCGAGTCGCATCGGGAGACCATGCTCATAATCTGCTGAGAACAATAGTGGAATCTCAGAATTCAATTGTAATTGATGTAACAGCAATGCAGTTGGATCCGCTTCTCCCTGAAATACACAAAATCCTCCTATACCTCGCTGAATAAGCTCGGAAATTTCCTTCTGTAATTCTGGATTCTCGGCATAGTCTCTCGGAACAAGTCGTGGCATGATACATTGCGCGGCCAATAGTTCATTTGAGAGTGATTCTGGATTCGGAAGCATAGGATTTCAATGAAGAATGAAGGCAAAGATAAGCAATTGAGAATGGCGAGAGAATCAGGAATGTGCCATGACTGATTGTGCGGCGAATTGACCCGATAAAATCACGAGTGGAATGCCGCCTCCGGGATGCGCACTTCCACCGCAATGATGGAGATTATGAATATGCGGATCAGTATTGGTGGGTCTGAGGAATGCACTGAACATGGAATTCGACGAAGATCCATAAAGCGAGCCGCCCGTGGCATGAAATTCTGAGGAAAAATTATCCGGGGTAATGATGAATGGTTCATCGGCGATATACGATTGCATTCCAGGTAGAAAACGCTCAATCATCGTCAAAATATGATGCTTATACCGCGCTTTCTTTTCATCACTCCATTCGTTTGCTTGTGATGTTGGAGGAGTATTTACGAGTACAAACCAATTTTCTTTGTCATTGGTCACTTGCGATGGATCGGACTTTCCCGAAACACTGATATATACGGTCATTTCTTCTGGTGATTCTTTGTCTTTGAAGATCGTTGTGAATTCACGCTCATAGGCATCTGAAAAAAGAACTGTATGATGCGACATTTCAAAAGGATTCTTATGCATTGGGATCAGCATCACAAAACCGGAAGTTGAGAGCTCAGGTTTTTTTGTATGTACTTTTTTGAGTAAATCATGTTTTGCATGATAGACATCTGCATTGGAAATCACATGCTTTGCCTCATACATATTTCCGTCTTTTGTCTTTACGCCATTTGCTGTTTTCTTGTCTGTGATGATCTCGTCAACATCTGCATTGAAAATGAAATTCACTCCCAATTCCATGCATCTCTTGTGAAATGCTTCAGCAATTGCATAGATGCCACCTTCCGGATACCACCCACCATATTCAAGTTCGATGAATGGAATCACCATGAGCGTTGCGGGAGCGAGATAGGGCGATGATCCATTATAGGTAGCAAAGCGATCGAAGAGTTGAATCAATTTGGGATTTGTAAAATAATCAGCATTGAATGTGTGAAACTTGCTTGTGAATTTCAGTGAAGGAAGTGCAGGCAAAAGTGGGAGATTTTTTCGTTTGAAAAATTCTTTGAATCCATCGAATGGATTGAAGAGAAAGACATCTTTTGTTGCATGATAAACCTTACTTGCATGCGCCAGATATGCATTCATTTCATGCATGCTTTTTCTGCCGAAAATCTTCTCTGTTTCTTCATTGCGCTTGAGTGGATTGGCATGACAATCATATTGCTTGCCATCAAGCCAACGATAATGACAAATGGGATCTATTGGTAGTAGTTTCAAAAAGTCATCAAGTACAGCACCGGTTTGTGCGAATGCATCACGAAGAATGAAGGGCATGGTGATCAGCGATGGACCTGCATCGAAGAGACAGTCTCCATGAAAAACCCGGCGCATTTTGCCACCGGGTTCGGAGCGTTTCTCGAGAATGGTCACGGAGTATCCCTGCGAAGCCAATTGCATTCCCGCATTCATTCCACCAATTCCCGCACCGATGATGACCACATCATTCTTCATCTGTATCAATCCTCTGTTGTCTGAATTTTTTCTTTGCTCCATCAATCTTTTTTGATTGCAAACGCACCTCTTTTGAAGCTCTGGTTGGCATTGTGGATTTTCTGATCTTTGGTTTGATCATTGCCTTTCGGAACATTGCTTTCAGAGTTTTTAAAGCCAATAACTTGTTTTCATATTGACTTCTTCCACTTTGCTCGGTGATGACGATTCGACCTTTTGCATCATAGGTGATTCCAGGATTGGATAATAGTCTATTGAGTATTTCACCGGGAAGATTCACATGCAGAGTATAATCATAGATGAGTCGAATCTTGGTTTCTACTTTGTTTACATTCTGTCCACCCGGACCCGAAGCACGCATGGTTTTGAAGGTGATTGTTTCCTCCGGAATGGAAAAAGTGGGAGATATGTTCAATGCTGATTTTTCCATTTGAGCATCACCTCATATTCTCATCGGTATGCAAGAATCCAAACATTCCACCGCAAATGCCACCCATGATATGAGCAAATTGTGAGATCGTATCGGGTTTGAGTGAAGCCAAAAATTCCTTGCCCAAAAACAGCACAACGATGATGATGAATGTGAGCGGAATATGTCCACTTTTGATATTCGCAAAGGAGCTGAGAAGAATGAGCATAAAGACGATTCCACTTGCTCCGAGAAGTCCCGTATTCATGAAAAACACGGAAATTATTCCAGTGATGAGAGCTGTAATGATCATCATCCCAAGCATTGTTTTTGAACCATATTTTTCTTCGAGCAGTGGACCAATCAAAAGAATAAGCGTAAGATTACCAAAGAGATGTTCCCATGAAGCATGACCGAGCACATGCGTGAATATCCGTAGATAACTCAGTGGATTCATCAAGCCTGAAGGCCAAGCCGTGAAGAGCAGGGAAGTACTGGTTCCTGCAGTGATTACAGAGAGTATCATCACTGCAAATGCCATGAGTGAAAAGGTGAGAATGACCGGTGAATTATAGTGAATCTTCATATTATGGCTTTTCTATTTCAAGGATATTTCCTTTTGTATCAATGATGCCCCAAGTGGCTCTTTGATAATCATATCGCGCATCATCGATATCAATGTCGGATTGCGTTGAGTCGAGATTCACTCGCACTTTTCCATTCTGAAAAAATCCATAATCAAAGCCACAGCATCCTTCATCAATTGCACCAAATGAACGAGAGATTGCTCTTTCACCTTTTGTATTAATGAACATCACGAGTCCTTTCTTGCGTACGGCCGCGAGTCCTTCGCTGAATCGATGAGCTTGATCGAATTGTGGTGGAATGACCCATTTACCGGTATGATCAATATAGCCGAATTTGTATTTGTCATGGGCCACACATAATCCATCATGGAATTCGGGGAAATAATATGTGGCTGCTCCACCCAGCGTTCCTTCTACAATTCTATCGAAGACTTTTCTTCCATTTTTGTCTATGAAAAGATAATGTGAATCTGTCGAATCGATCACTGCGCATACGCCTTCGGAAAAGCGAGGTCTTGCACCGCCATCTCCACCATAGATTGCCGGAATGCGAATATTTCCTTTGCGATCGATGAATCCGATGCGATCATTCTTTCTGAAAGAATACATGCCCTCACCGGCAAACCATAAGTCAGGATGGGAATATGGTAGGATGATTGTGCCTGTTGAATCAATGATTCCGCAGATTTCATTGGAATCAGAAATGATGGCATAACCATCTTCGAATTCAGAGGCATAATCAAATTGATCCACAAATGCTTGTTCACCTGATGGAAGAACATATACATAATGCTCGCCATCAATGATTTTGGGTTTCAAATCAGAAGAAGGAAAACCTTTCTTTTGAATTCCACAAGCAAGGAGCAATGGTATGAGCATTGCGATCATGCCAAGAGACTTCATGTTCATCCCCGAAAATGTAGTGAAGAAAACAATCAATCACAGAGGTATATTTCCATGCTTTTTCCAAGGATTCGAATCTTCTTTGGTTTCAAGCAATTCAAGAGCGCGAATGAGTTTTTTGCGTGTGTCCGATGGTATGATCACATCATCGATATATCCTCTTTCCGCCGCGGCATAAGGATTACAGAATTGAGCATTATATGCTGCTTCAAGTTCAGCAGCTTTTGCAACTTTATCTTCTGCGGATTCAATTTCTTTTTTGAATAAAATTTCAACTGCTCCTTTAGCACCCATCACTGCGATTTCTGCTGTAGGCCAAGCCACATTATAATCACCGCGAATATGTTTGGAATTCATCACATCATAAGCTCCGCCATAGGCTTTTCTGGTGATGACAGTGACTTTTGGAACTGTTGCTTCGCAAAATGCATAGAGTAATTTCGCGCCATGTCTGATGATGCCACGCCATTCTTGATCTGTGCCGGGGAGAAATCCGGGGACATCTTCAAAGACAACAAGTGGAATATTGAAGCAATCGCAGAAGCGAACAAATCGAGCACCTTTGGATGAACTATTGATATCCAAAACGCCGGCCATGGAAGCAGGTTGATTGGCAACAATGCCAACGGGACGACCATTCATCGTAGCAAAACCAACAACGATATTCTCGGCAAAGTCTGCGTGAATTTCAAAGAATTGGGACTCATCGACAACAGTTTTGATCACATCTTTGATATCATATGGTTGATTCGGATTTGCAGGGATGATGGTATCGAGTCTTGTACAGATTCTATCCGGCAAATCCACCGTTGGGATATGAGGTAATGTTGCAGTATTGCTGGATGGTAAATAGCGCATGAGATCACGCACGCGAGTGAGAGTATCAACTTCATCTTCGCAAGCAACATGTGCCACGCCGGATTTTGAGGCATGTGTATCAGCACCTCCAAGTTCTTCGAATGTCACTTCTTCATGCGTCACGGTTTTAACCACATTGGGTCCGGTGACAAACATATACGAACTACCTTTTGACATGAATACGAAGTCAGTTATTGCAGGAGAATACACTGCACCGCCGGCGCATGGACCAAGAATCACGCTTATTTGTGGAATCACGCCACTGGCAAGAGTATTGCGAAGGAAGATGTCTGCATAACCACCGAGAGATACCACACCTTCTTGGATGCGCGCGCCACCGGAATCATTGATACCAATAACCGGTGCGCCGATTTTCATCGCGAGATCCATGATTTTGCAGATCTTTTCAGCATGAGTTTCGGAGAGAGAGCCACCGAAAACGGTGAAATCTTGTGAAAAAACGCAGACCGTACGGCCATGAATGCGACCCGTCCCGGTGATCACGCCATCGCCCAAAGGTCTTTGCTTTTCGAGTCCGAAATTCGTGGAGCGATGTCTGACAAACATATCCATCTCTTCGAAAGAATCCGGGTCGAGTAGTAAATCCAGACGCTCTCGGGCTGTCAATTTTCCTTTTTTGTGTCGATCTGCAATTTTTTGCTCACCACCACCGAGCATGGCTTCTTTTTTGAGTGCTTCAAGTATCTGAAATTTGTCTGACATGATTTAATTTCCGGATTGATGATTCGGGATGCAATATGCGAAATTGGAGGGAGAATCTTGGCTGTCAAACGCTACAAATCATGGTATTACATAAACAGTATGCATCAATCCATGATGCTGATATAGTGAGAGAAACCTTGCCGGGAAAGAGTGAGATTTTTCTATTTTTGTCTCGTCCTAAACGCGAGGGAAGGAAGCTTTGGGGATTTGATGAATCTGATATGGGTATATCGGGGATCAAATTCAATCGAACATTCAATCAATCAAAGGGTATTGGAGATGTTTCATGATATAGCTTGTTCCCTATTTTATCAAGTTCTTATTCACTTTTTGGGGTTCGAAGCATGAAATCAATGTTTCGTGTGTTTATGTTCTTTTTGATGACCATTTCTGCCTTAGCAGGCGATGTCAATATCAAAAAATTACCTTCTTTGCTCGCAGGATCCAATGCGGGTACTGAGTATTATCTTTCCTTTCCTCCTTGCTATGATGAAGAGTCTCCAGGTGGTGATAACTCACTCCGCATTTTTGTTGCTTCTGGTGTGAGGCAAGAAGTTGTCGTTGAGGTTGAGGGGAAAGGCTATAGTGTTTCTAAATTCACGGTCCCTAATGATGTCATTGAATTTCGGCTTTCACCAAATATTGGCCAGCCATATATTAAAGATGCAAAACAAGTTGCACCTGTTGAACAAGTATATCAAAAAGCTGCTGTTCATGTAAAATCAAAAGCACCAATCATAGTGTATGGCATGACGCGCTATCAATATACTTCCGATGGATTTTTGGCTATACCCGTGAGTGTATTTGGTACTGAATACGTCGTTGCATCATATCCACAATACGCTGCGGCAGGTTCAACATATGAGTTACCTTCCTTGAGTAATATTGTAGCTGCATATGATGATACTGAGATTACCTTCACGATGGGTGGAACTTCAGGTTCTAAAACCACTGGTGGCTTGAGAAAAGGTCAAAAAGCAACATTCAGCATGAATAAAGGTGATGTTGTTTGTTTTGCTAATAATGGCGCTGCCGGTGATGTTGCAGGTTCTTTAGTAAAATCAAATAAGCCTGTTGGAGTAATCTCAGGTAATCAATGCGCGAATGTTCCTTCGGGTGTATATGCATGTGACTATATGAGCGAGATGGAATTACCAACATTTACGTGGGGTAAGGAATATCATGTGACCCCGATTTTTGGCCGCCAAAAGGCACCGGTGATTCGAATTTTTGCCAAAGAAAAGGATACAAAGGTTTACCGTGATGGCCAAGATTGGATGCGTCTTACGCTCAATTCACGCGGTGAAGGTGATGCATTTATTGAGCGACGTGCTTTTGATGGTAGTCTAAATGATTTATTAAATCAAGGTGGCACACCTTGTAAAGTGGTTTCGGCTGATAAGCCAATTTATGTGATGCTCTATAATCCTGGTCAAACAGATGATAATGTGGTGAGCGATCCATTCCAAATGGTTTTGACCCCACTTGAGCAATACCAAAAAGAGATTGTATTCGCAACACCATATGCAAAAGGTGGTACTCTTCCATTTACGCGTCAATATGTTAATCTTATCTATGAGAATACTTCTGATGGCGCTATTCCTGATGATCTTGAATTCGCAACAGTCGTCAATGGCAAATTCACTTGGAAAAAAGTAAGCGTTCAATTTGGTCCTGCTCCAGGCTTCAAATTTGCAGTTCCTGTAAGAGGCAAGACATATTCCATGAAGCGGCTTCAATTGAGTGGTGATGGTTTGTTTCGCATCCGTTCAAGCGCTCCATTCGCAGCCTATGCCTATGGTTTTTCAAATTATGACTCATATGGTTTCCCAACATCTGTCGCATTGGTAGATTTGGAGAAGCAAGATACATTAAGTCCCAATCCCAAATGGAAAGTATTATGTGATGGTTCTGTTGTAGGCGATGATGGTAGCGGTATTGCAAATGTGACAGACAAACCAGATGATACAAATTTCCGCTCTAATCTTGCCTTGATCTATATGGATTTGGATTCCAGCTATAATTATGAATTTGATTTTGACAAGAATCGTACATTCATTGCTGGAACAACAGTCGGTACAGATTGGTCATTAACAGTAATCGATCCCTCAAAAGATGCTCGTGCATGTATTGCTTTTGTAGATCGTGCCGGTAATGATACAATCATCGAAGTGAAGTATACAGCACTTCCAGTCGATATTATAAATAAAGATACAGACTTTGGAGAATGTCAAATTGGAGAACAACTATCAAAATCAATAGATCTTGTTAATAAGGATACCAACACAACTGTAATTGTAAAAAACATAAATCTCAAGAATGGAGGTCAAGGGTTTACAATATTGAATACAAGTTTTCCAATTGAAATTCCTCCAGGCGGTAAAGTGAGTTTGCAGATAAGTTTTAAGAATATGACGAAGGGAGAATTTAGAGATACACTTTTACTGCAAGATAGTTGTGTTATTGTAGCTAAAGGTACTTTAAAGGCATTTATTGGGGAACCAGTATTAAATGTCAGCAATATAGACTTTGGCACTATCAAGAGAGGTGCTAAGGTAATTCGTTCATTGATTGTTACGAATGAAGGTGATATGAGTTTGACAATCACTGGACATACTCTGTCGAAAGATTCTACGGTGTTTCGTTTAGTGAACTGGCCTGTAATAAATTCGAAAAATCCACTAATGCTTCGCCCTAATGAAAATCGAGAATTTGAAATTGAGTTTACTGCAGTTAATCCTCTAGAATATAATGAATCACTTGTATTTCATAGTAATGCACGAACACAAGACAGCATTGTAGAACTCCAAGGTAATGGTATTGAAGGTAAACTCATAGCACGCGGAGCAGACTGGGGAAGAAAGCGTGCTGATTATGGTCCATATTTAGATCCAAAAGGGATTATTCTTGAAAATATTGGTAATGATTCGATTCGGATTTTGTCATCTTCCTTACCTGATACTGATTTTGTTTTTGACAAGAACATATTTAATGGTATGACCTTGCAACCAAATCAGTCAATTGAAGTAAAAGCAATCTTTAGCCCAACCATTATTGGTAATGATAGTTTGATAGTGACCTTTGAAACTGATTTAGGAAAAACCGAATCAACTAATCCTCCTCTGCGTGGTACCGGAATTATAGGGCAAGTGATATCTGTCAGTGATATCGACTTTGGTACAATAAGAAAAGGTACGAAAATTATCCAGCCATTGATCGTAAAGAATGAAGGAGATGCTACTCTCACCATTACCGGTTACACAATTCCAAAAGATCCTGCTGTATTCCGCTTGGTGAATTGGCCAGTTATTGATGCTCAAAATCCATTAATTCTAGAACCAAATTTTTCAAGAGTATTTGAGGTGGAATTCACAGCAGTAGATGCAGTCAATCATACAGAAGCGATTGTATTCTCCAGTGATGCACGCACACGTGACAGCATTGGCGAACTAAAAGGAAGAGGTATCGAAGGTAGTCTTTTGGCACGAGGTGCAGACTGGGGAAGAAAGCGGATAGGTAATGGCCCTTATGTAGATAGGAAAGGTATTATCCTTGAGAATATCGGTAATGGTCCTATCCGTATTTTGTCATCTTCTTTACCTGATGCAGACTTTGCATTTGACAAGAATGTCTTTAATGGCATGACATTGCAACCGAATCAGGTTATTGAAGTAGAAGCAGCCTTTAGCCCAACAGTTATCGGCAATGACAATTTGGTAGTGACCTTTGAAACAGATTTGGGCACCAGTGTTCCAACTGATCCACCACTTCGTGGAGCAGGTATTATTGGCCAATTGCAGACTCAAGATTATGATTTCGATTCAACGATTATTCAAGGTAATGTCAAGCCGGCGAATCGCAAGATGATACGAATTACCAATATAGGAACATTGGATGGCGCAGGTGCAGACTACTCCGATGATGTGATTATCACGGATATTTTATCTGTATCGCCCGGATCTATCAGTGAAACGAATGCAAGATATGGTACTGAGGGCTTCAAGTATAGTAAACCAAGTTTGATGCTTCCTCGAGTATTAAAAAAAGGTGACTATTTGGAATTCCAAGCAGAGTTTCAGGCGCAGAAATTTGGTCGGGCAATGGCCGAAGTTCAAATCGAAAGTGATGCCTCTAATCCAGCAATCATCAACAAATGGACAGGCTTTGGAATTGATCCATTCCGTCCTGATCCAAAGATTGATCCGAAGGGTGGCAGTGTCAATAATATTTGCGTAGGTTCTAGTGGAGATATCATAGCGACCATTAAGAATATTGGTAATGTGAAGTTCCCTGTATTGAATGTGTTCATCAATCCGGCGACAGCGACAGAATTCGTGATTGATGCAACTTCAAAGGCAGCCTTGCTTGCAACAAATCTTGAGCTTGATGAGACCCGTAATGTGAAGATAGGCTTCAGCCCTGTAGGCGCTCCTGGTTCCCGCACCGTTCAAATGGGCGTAGTAGGTCCAACAGTGGATGATACAGTGTATGTTGATATTGTAGGTCTTTCAGTTACATATATCACAACATTAGAAGTGAAAAATAGTACAACACTTTCAACAAGTACTAAAACGAACTTTGATATTGGATTGAAGACTGCGCCAAGTTCTATTGCGAATGTTCGCTCCTTGCCATTGACATTTCATTATGATCCTGATATCTTTTCTCCCAGTGTGAATGAAATCTCTCTTGCTGGTGCATATGCGAATGCAAATTATCGCATTGTGAATGCCCGTTTGATTAAGGAAGGTGAGATTTATTTGACCATTGAGGCAGTAGGCGCAACGACATTGATTGATAAGTCCGGTGACATCATATCGATTCCGATGAATGTTACTCAACAGATTGATAGTATCATTAAAACTGAAATTGAGGTCAAAGCGATGAGTGTCGGTTGCATAACTGTGCTGCCGGCCAAGAATACATTCACCATTGAAGGCGCATTTCAAGATGATTTTTCCCCTTTTAAATTTATTCAGAAAGGAAGTGAATTGGAAATCTCAATCTTGAATCCTACAATTTCTCAAACAAGATTGCAAATCTATAATCTCAAAGGACAATTGATTCAAGAAGATGATTTGGGTATCATTGATAGAAAATCCATTACATATCAAGCCGGAAATTTCACACCGGGGACCTATATCGTGAGAGTATTGACTGATTTATTCACCATCGCTAAAGTCATTCTCATTAGTGAATAGTGTAATAATACTCTGATTCTTACAAATGTGCTTCATCAAGGCGGTATTATTACCGCCTTTTTTATTCATGGCGTGATTTTTGTAGGAATAATAACCTCAGTATCTGTGATTATATCATGTCCATGAATTTTCAAGAAGCGCTCAGACATTTCCTTTCGGCATGTGAATTGCAGAAAGGATATTCCCCGCATACGATTGAAACATATCAATGCGCCTTGCTTGAATTTCAGGAGTATTTTCTTGCGGAATATGGCGTAATTCCTGAAATAAATGCCATAGAATCAGCAGATATACGACCTTTCTTGGGTTATCTGCATGATCGCGGATTGGCCAAAAAATCAATTAAAGTGAAAATTTCGGCGGTAAAATCATTCTTTAAATTCGCTTATCGGCAATCGTGGATCGATCGCAATCCCGCAGCGATTGTATCCACGCCGAAAGCGGAGAAGAAATTACCTTCATTTCTTCAGCCCGGTGAAATTGAATTGCTCATGGAATCATTTGAGCCGAATTCACCTGCCGGAGCAAGAAATATAGCCATGGCGGAATTGTTATACAGTTCCGGATTGCGCGTGAGTGAATTGATTCAACTCCCGATGCTGAATATTGACTTATCAGCAGGAACAGTGCGTGTGATGGGTAAAGGCAAGAAAGAACGCATTGTTCCGATTGGACAAAAAGCAAAGGAAGCAATCGAGAGATATCTCGAAACACGAGGTGAACTTGTTTCCATGAAGACAGCCAAGCCGGAAGGAAAAGTCTTTCTAAGCGATAGAGGCAAAGTGATGAATCCTGCTGTTGTCTATCGCATTATCAAAAGAGCGATGAATCCCATCACGGAATCACCGCAGAAAAGTCCGCATGTATTGCGACATACCTTCGCAACGCATTTACTCGACAATGGAGCCGATATCAGTTCCGTGAGTGAAATGCTCGGACATAGCTCTCTATCTGCAACACAGGTTTATACGCATGTGTCTGTTGACAGACTCAAACAAGCATATCAAAAAGCTCATCCAAGAGCATAAAATGAAAGGTCACAATGAAAATACATGAATTTGAACATGGTCTGAAAGATCGCGTGGCAATCGTCACCGGTGCCGCTTTTGGCAATGGCAGTGCATTTTGTGAACGCCTTGCCGAAGAAGGTGCCATCGTCGTAATCGCGGATTTGGCAGATGCAAGTGAGACAGCTGAAAAAGTGCGTCAAGCAGGTGGAAGGGCACTCACCGTGAAAGCCGATTGCACAAAGCCCGAAGATGTGCAAGCATTGATAGATGCTACGCTGAAGGAATTCGGAACAATTGATATTCTCGTGCATAATGTCGGTATTTATGATGAAGCGCCATTGGAATTGATCACTCATGAACAATGGAGTCGAATGATGGAAATCAATCTGACAAGTTTATTTCTTGTCACGCAAGCCGTGCTTCCAACTATGAAATCAAAAAATTTTGGGAGAATCATCACGATGTCTTCCAATACCGTTTGGCTTGGAACGCCATTTCTCGCACATTATGCTGCAGCAAAAATGGGCGTGATAGGTTTCACGAGATCCCTCGCATCGGAGATTGGCAAACATGGAATCACGATCAATGCAATTACGGTGGGATTGACAGCAACGCAAAGACCAAATGATGTACGATTGTCAAAAACCATACTCGAACATATTCTTCCGGAACAAGCCGTGCAGCGTCCGGATGAACCGGAAGACATCGCGAATCTCGTCGCATTTCTCGCTTTGCCGGCATCAGGAATCATCACAGGTCAAACCATCAATGTTGATGGCGGAGCCGCAAGACATTAAGCCATGACTTCACTCTTCAAAGAAATATCGAATCTTGCCACCGAGCAAAGAAATCAACGATCGAAAGACATCGATCTGATGAATACTTCAGAAATACTCGAGCTCATCAATAGCGAAGATGCAATGGTTGCATTGGCAATCAAAGATGAACTCGAGCATATCACAGAAGCGGTCGATATCATCACCGAACAATTCAAAATCGGTGGTAGATTATTCTATGTCGGCGCGGGAACAAGTGGTAGACTTGGCATCGTTGATGCATCGGAATGTCCGCCAACATTTGGCACCGATCCGGAAATGGTGCAAGGCATCATCGCGGGCGGGGAACAAGCAATGTTCAAAGCACAAGAGGGTGCAGAAGATTCAGTTGAATTTGGTGCGCAGTCTTTGCTGGACAATCATGTGAATCATAATGATGTGATTTGTGGAATCGCCGCATCAGGAAGAACGCCATTTGTGAGAGGTGCTTTGGACCAAGCAAGAAGAATGGGATGTCATACCATTCTGGTGACCACGAATACAAGAGAACAAATCAATGCTCTCGGGGTTGAGGCTGAAATTGTGATTGCACCAAATGTTGGACCCGAAGTTATCGCCGGCTCAACACGAATGAAAAGCGGAACTGCTCAAAAAATGGTGCTGAATATGCTTACAACAGCATCAATGATTAGACTCGGCAAAAGTTATGGAAATATCATGGTGGATCTACAATTGACAAATGCGAAATTGCGTGAAAGAGCAAAACGCATCATCATGGAAATAGCGGATGTGGACTATGATAAAGCAGGTGAAGTTCTCGAGTTGGCTCAAGGTCATGTAAAGACTGCACTCATGATGTTACTTGCCGATATCGATGCTCAAACTGCAAAAGTAAAATTACAAGATGCAGATGGATTTATAAAAACTGCCCTACAAGGATGATAGAGTGAAAAAGAAACAATTCTCACCGAATACACAACAATTGCGTAATGCAGTGAAAAATCACCGTTTGGAACATCTACATCAAAACACAAAGATTCTTTGTACGATGGGTCCGGCAATCGCATCGCAAAATAAAATCATTGAATTGGTTTTAGCTGGTGCAAATGGGTTCAGACTCAATATGTCTCATGGTTCACATGAAGTGCATCTAGAGAATATCAATATCATTCGATCCGCCGAAAAAAAACTGGGCATATTTCTTCCTATCGTTGCTGATTTGCAAGGTCCGAAAATCAGAGTCGCAGATCTCAAAGATCAAGTTATTGATCTTGAAACAGGAGCAAGTTTTGCAATAGCCGATAGACAAAAAGTAAAGAAATCAGGCGAATCAATTCCCAAGAACTTCATTCCAGTGGAATATCCAGAAATCGCTCAAGATGTAAAGAAAGGTGATGTCATGCTTTTCGATGATGGACTTATGAAAGTGACGGTGACATCAGTGAAAGCTCCTTTTGTTCATGTAACAGTATTGAATGGCGGCAAACTCAAATCTCGCAAAGGAATCAATCTTCCGAATGTGAAAGTGAGTCAACCTTCCATGTCTGACAAAGACAAAAAAGATGTGAAATTCGCAGTTGAACAAGGCGTGGATTATGTGGCTTTGTCATTTGTGAGAAAACCAGAAGATATTCTTCATATCAAAAAAGTGATCGCAAAACTTGGTGGTAAGCAAAAAGATTGAAAAACCCGAAGCTGTAACCAATATCGACTCCATAGTTCAAGCTTCCGATGTAATCATGGTTGCTCGTGGTGATCTCGGTGTGGAAATTCCCGCTGCTGAAGTACCCACTGTTCAGAAGAATATCATTGCCGTGTGCAATCGTTATGCAAAACCCGTTATCACCGCAACGCAAATGCTTGAATCAATGATTAATAATCCAAGACCAACAAGAGCAGAAGCAAGTGATGTGGCAAATGCAGTATTGGACGGAACAGATGTGGTGATGCTTTCAGCAGAAACGAGTGTAGGTGCATTTCCGGTGGAAGCAGTGAGCTATATGCGCACGATTTGCAGTGAAGCTGAATCACATTGCAAACAAGATGATATGCGTATCAGAAGAAGAACATTGGGCTTGCCGAGAAAAGAACACAATACAGATCTGATCGCAACAGCCGCAGCGACGATTGCTGAGAATCAAGATATTGCCGGTATTTCAACATTGAGTTTATCAGGTGAAACGGCATTGCTGATTTCAAATAGAAGACCCAATACTCCCATTATCGCAATGACTGAATTTGCAGAGATTGCAAGAAGAACGGGATTATTCTGGGGAGTGACGGGCGTATTGATCGACAAAGTAGGCGGTACAGATTTCACGGTTGAACACATGAAGCAATTCTTGAAGAAAGAACAATTTTTCAAGTCTGGTGAATCAGTTGTCATCACCATTGGTCGACCCCTCGTGGCGCGCTCCAGAACAAATATGCTGACGATTGAACAGATACCGTGAAAATAGGATTGATCAATCTTGTAATATTTATATGTCTCCTGTGCTTAAGTGCACCGGAAATGCTAGGGAATGATGCAGATATACAAGTAAGTACTTCACTTCATGGTGAGGCATATCTTCAGCATTCATTCAGAAAGAATGCTGAAAGATTGCCTGAATACATGGTGTCTCATGTGGAACTCAATTCACCTACAGTGAATCTTCTATTGGGTAAAATCGCCTTTGATGCAAAATCGTGGAAGGGGGAGTTTTCCATGATGTCCGGTACTTACTCTCGTGATAATCTAGTTCATGAAATTGGTGTATTGAAAAACATCAATTCTATGTGGTTATCATATGCCCCTTCTGAAACTTTTGACATTCTTGCGGGAATTTATTCTTCTCATATTGGAATTGAATCTCCGATTGGAAAAGAATGTATCGTCCCTACCCGAAGTATAGTCGCAGACAATTCCCCATACTATCAATCCGGAATACGCATTCGACATCAATCGAATAATGAAACATATGCCATACATATCCTGAATGGATGGCAAAGAAGCAGTATTGATTCCTTGGGTATTTTGCCAGCGATTGGATATGAGTATAGTGCAAGTACCGAACAATTGAGTTATCGCTTTTCAGGATTTATCGGTAAGATAAGTCATGATACAACAGAAGGAATACGATACTATCAACATCTCGGTGCGACATATCAACTTCACCCGAATATCAATGTATCGGCAAGCTTGGATATGGGATTGCAACAAAAGAAGGAAATCCAATCATGGGTTTTTGCTCCACTTATAATGGGACAATGGAGTGTATATGAATCATTGAAGATACATGGAAGATTGGAGTATTATCATGATCCTGAAGGAATGATCATAAGTTCAATGAGTGGATTATCAGGCTTCGGTTATTCCATGGGCATTGATTGGTCATATTCCAATGCAATGCTCTTCAGAGCAGAATGGCGGCAGATTCATGCAATGAGTGATAATCAAGATGTGAACATCCTGGGAATTCATGCACAATGGGCAATCATGAATGAATTATGAGATCATCGTTGCGGACCATTCGGTGAACTGTTGATTGCTTGTCTCAATTCACGCAATGTAGGATTGTCGGATTGCACTCTCTCGGCGAAATTCAAATATGTATTCGCCTCTGCTGATCTTCCTGTCATCCACGCATATTGAGCGAGATTCAATAGTTCATTTGCAGTAGTGGTGGATAGTCCTTCATATAAATGACCCGATTTTCCTGCAATAGAATTGGTCAATGGATCGAATGATGTTTTGAGCAATGGCAGAGGTAATTCAGGTAAGCCAGATGGTGGTGGATACATTATTCGAAATGCCAAACCTTGAGGAATTTTTGCAAGGGATTGTGCTATGCTCACTTCGCTTTGTAATACTTCTGTTGTTATGAATACCGGTCTGCGATAAGCAAGTGATGTATCAATCATCGCATTGATCACACTCACATATCTCGCTTGTAATAGTTCTGCTGAGTATGGTCCTTCCTGCTCAAATATTTGCAATTCTTTCAAGAACTCATTCATCTGTGCATCCACTTTCGCAAGAAAGGGATATTGTCTTTTGAGTTGTGATGGATACCAAGTTCTTCGTAATAATTCCTTCTCAATCATGATGATGTCGGGTCTGTAATTTTCAACAATCTGCTTATACAGAAAGCCCGAACAGAGATAATCCCATTGCGATGAAATGATCACGGAATTTTTCGGCAGTGGATCAATCATGAGTGAAATATAAGAAGGCACAGCATAATCATCATGCTTATCATTTTCAGCATAATTCAGCGTGAGATTGAGTAGGGGGAGAAATGGAAGAATATACAATAATGGTTTGTGCTTCATCAATGCAAGAAGACCCAATGCTGCAAAGATGAAGACAGGAATAAAACCCGAGAGAAAATATGTTTCAATATCATGAATGCCATAATTGAGGGCATAGACAAGATTGCCGATGATGAGCGCAATGAGAAAAAGAATTAGAATCTTACTTTTCTTGAAAGATACATATAATCCATAGATCATTGGAATAAGCAAAATCCAGGATGTCATGTCAATAAGTGCATTCCAATATTTCGGAAAGTTCTCTTTTGCTGTTCCCTCATTGAACATCCACACTTGATATTGTTTGCCAAATGCATGATAAGCGAAAGCATCCCAATTGCGATGCACCTCGCCCCAATTCACGATTGGATACTGTGCACTACGAAGAGGAAGATATACCCACACGCATAGTCCAAGTAAAAACCACGGAATAAGAGGAAGAAGGCCACGAAATGAATCCATTGAAAAAGTAAATCTATCTTGTTGCCAACTCGTGAAATACCCTAGAATCATTGCTGGCGCAAGTAGAATTGTCGTTCCATGATTCGTGAATGATAATCCAATCAGAAATGACCATACTAGCAGATAGGATGACATTCCTCCTTGCTTCATTGCTTTCAAAAAATACAAGATGATCAGCATCATGAGGAATAATTGAAGTGAATACACTTCAAGTGCAGTGCCTTGCGACCACACAGTTGAACCAAAACCAAACATCAATGCAATGCAGGTTGAAATGATTGTCTTATGTGTGGAATCACCTTCAAACATTTCGAGGATTTCATTGAGAATCAGTGAGAATACACCTACTGACAATGCTGTGAAAATACCTGCAAGTAGATTCAAATCATAGACTGTTGAGAATGGTGAAATGAGTGACCACACATGCGCGATGATTGTATAGAGTGGATATCCTGTTGGATGCGCTATTCCCAATACATGCGCAGCCGCGGCCAGTTCACCCGAATCAGTGAAGCCCAGATCGGGCATCATCGTCAAAAGATAGACAATGAATGTCAATAAGGAAATACCAAAACCACGCCAGGTCGGGGAAAGGAAAAGAGCAATCATGATGAATCTCAATTGTTCAATCGTGAATACAATGTTCTAGTCATTTGTGCCATTGCCACATCATGCACGCGAATGATTGAGCAATGTTTATTCAGCAATAAGGCATGCAAAAGATGCGTGGGAATATCGCGATCTGCAGGATTCGAAATATCCAAACTTGCTCCGATGAATGATTTTCTGGAAATACCCAAAAGCATCGGATATCCGATTTCATGGAATTCCTGAAGTGAGCGGAGTAATTCCCAATTATGATCAATTGTTTTGCCAAAGCCAATGCCGACATCAATGATGAGTTTCTCGGCTCCATGCTCTTTTGCCAATGCGCATCGTTCCATGAGATGTACCTTGACTTCTTCAACAATATCATCATAAGTGGGATTCTGCTGCATGATGGCTGAGATGCCTTTGCGATGCATGATGATGAGTGGGACATCATATTTGGCGGCAATGATCGCAAGTTCGGGTCCATTATCTAATCCAGAGATATCATTGATGATATGCGCTCCGGCTTGGATAGCAGATTCTGCCACTTCGGGTTTTATGGTATCAATTGAAATTGTGATTTCAGGATGTATCTCGCGCAAACCTTGAATCACGGGAATCGTGCGATTGATCTCATCATCAATGGAAATGATATCCGCGCCCGGTCTTGTGCTTTCTCCACCGATATCAATGATGTCTGCTCCTTGCTCAATCAATCTGCAAGCATGTGCTATGGCTGATGTATGTTCGGTATAGAGGCCACCATCGGAAAATGAATCTGGTGTGACATTCACTATGCCCATGATTGCCGGAAATGTATAATTCATTCTTTGATCTCCGAAATAAACCAAGATTTGTCCGATTTCAAGAGAGAGAAAGTTATAGTATTCAGATAATTGAATGAACAGCGTATGTCATATGCATTTGGATTCAAAGTGTCTGTCGAGAAATATGCAATGTCTTTACCCTTGATTGTACACAATATCCTTTCCAATTGCTGAAAAGCTGCATGTCTCTCTTTGGCAATCATGTGATTTCCACTTTTTTGAATGAGCAATTCCGAAGCTCCAATGAGATTGCCGCTATCCAATTCTGCTTTGAATAAATACACAGCTCCAATTGCATTCTCCTGAGTTGGATTGATGATGCCGGTATTTCCTGAACCGATTTTGAAAAGTTCACAGGAAGCCATGAACAAAAGTGATATGATAAAGAGATATTTCATATTGAGAAAAATGCTGTAGTTGTGTCAATAGCATCTTGTACAGAAGATGTCATTTCAGTGAATGGATGCGTGCATCCGAAAATATGTCCTGTCTGCGGAATAGAATGGATTTGTGCAGAGCGTGATTTTTCTTGCAATGCATATGCTTCTCGAATCGGTACTGTCATGTCTTGTTCTGCATGCAAGATCAATATATCTGCAGATACTTCGGCGATTGCACGCAATAGTGAATATTCCTCGCCATGCAATTCCAAGTCGCTGATATACGTATAATTCATCGCAATGACTTTCCCGTCCTTGGTTTCATCAATTGGAAATGTACCACTTTCAGACCAGAGTTTCTTTTGCCTTTCGGTGAATCTGCCAAATCTTGAAACCGTATTCCAGAGAGCAAGTTTCTTGATTGATGGATTCTTTTCACTGATCAAGATGCCGATGCCACCTCCGCGTGAATGACCCAGCACATGGATATCACCATTCCATTGAGAGCGTACATCATTCGAAAGAATAAGGTCATCATGCAGAATGGAATCGATAATTGATTGTGTATCCCTTATCTCCTGCGAGATTGTATTTCGAGCAAAATCCTCCGGTTGATCGATGTACTCTGCATCTTTGGAGTATCCATTCAATGACATATTCCATGAAATGACGATTGAACCATTCTTTGCAAATTCTTCAGCAATCGTGGGAAAGAAACCCCAATTCTTAGATCCTCTGAAACCATGAATAATGAGTAGGATCGGACATTCTGTATGTCTCGGATGATAAATGTCGCCATGAATGGTTTCTTCACCATTCTGAATAGAAAACGGTGTAATCATCATGGAGCAATAAGAATGAGATCACGCTGAAGTATATGCTTGCCACTCACTTCGAGAATATAGGTTCCCGCCGGAAAAGTTTCCGGTATCGTGAATGTCTGTTCTTGTTCACTTGCCACAATGGTGGATTCATAGAGTTTGGAACCATGTAATGCATACAATACAATTGTTCCTTGAACCTGCTCTTTGGATGTAGATCGATATGCAATGGAAATATGTGATTGAATCGGATGCGGTGGTAATACTCTTGCAGACAATACAGACATTTCCTTGAAGCCCGTAAGAGAATTGCCGCATGTTGGTGAAACATTCAGCGATCCGTCTTTCTGAGTTATCGTAATTGAGCGATTTGTTTCGGGTACGATTGAACTGAAATGTAATGGCGATTTGCGATGTTTTGTCACCAATGCTCTGCCCAATATTTCTGTAATGATTCCACCATTGAGCGGGATATCTTTTGCATCAATCTTCCATGACACGGTGCTATCCGTACGGGAAATTAAAGCTTGTGGTTTTGTCTCATAAATGCTGAGCAAAGTTCCGTCCAGATTCAATGTGAATGACAAAGAGCGAAGTCTTGCGAGTGTGAGGTCGCCATCCAATCTGCATTGAATGCTGATGGTATCACCATAATTCACATCATAGTCCTTAGTGCTTAGGATTGCTGTATATGCTTCTTTTGGAATGTCAAATTGCAAAGGAATCGATAATGAAATTGAGCAATCTCTGTGAGCATGTACGATAATCGAATCTTTGGGGAAGCTTCCTTCAATCAATGCTTTTGCTCTTGCCTTGATGCTCATTGTTTCATTTGATTTCAGTGTCAAAGGCAAACTCTGCAAGATTTCAATATCAAATTCCGAAATGCTTTGAGCGAGTTGTATTGAATCAATATGCAGTGAAAATTGGGAGATATTTGTGATGATGATTGTTTGCTCAAGTGAGTCATCGCGATATATCCTTCCAAAATCAAGAGAACTCGGATTGGATGCAATCGAAATGGAATCCATGAAACCAGTTACAGGAATAGTAAGTAATCCACCACATATTGTATCTGTGAAATTCAATGCATCATTCCATCTTCCCTTTGGAGCATTTCTTGGAATATATGTGACATTGATGATTGTGTCACTCATCGGCAGAATATTGATAATCGGATCACTGAATGCGAATATCGATGTTGCATTCTTCATACTAATGATAGCATGTTCAAGACCCATATTTTGTATCCGAATTGCAATCGTCGAATCGTTTGCACATGATTCATGCATGCCAAGATCAATCACATTCGGTGCAATGGAAATATCGGGAGCTGTAAATGTGCCGATAATCGAAATCACTTGATTCTTCCCGATATTGATCGATGATGAAGAAATGATTTCAAGTGAATAGGAATATGTTCCTTGACTTTTTGGTGCGAAAGAAAACACAATCGGGATAGAATCGCTCGGTTTCATGATATATGGAAGAGAGATTCCTGCATTGTGAGAAAAAGCCTGACCAGTATTAGTCAGTACATTGATTTGATGTATGGTGTCATTCAGCATGCCAGGATTACTGATAAACATTGTGTCTTTTTGCAATGTGGTGTCACATCGCATGGAGAATGACAAAGTTGAATCGCTCAATGTGAGTCTTGCTTGGCGAACAGTGATACGAATGGGAATACAAATCGTCGTCGGGCATTCCTTTTGCGCTTCAATACATAAAGTGTCAAGTAAAAGTGTGTCTTTAAGAGTGGGTTTTACCGTTAGCGAAACAATGCCTTTTAGACCTGGATCAATGATTGAAGGTGTCGGCAATAGATTGGTCAATCGTATTTCTTGATTATTGACAAGACGCATCCTACGAATGTCGGCAAGTGCCGTTCCGATGGAAAGTAGATCCCATGTCATGATTTCGGTCATGCCTTGATCAACGGTTCCGGTAAGAATGGAATCCGCAAAAGCAATTTGCGTAGTGATTGCCTCACCTTCAACGATCATGGGAATGGTGTCTTTGCAAGGACCACTCACTATCAAGAGCGTGTCACGATATCTTCCTTGTACGCTTGCAGTGGTTTGTATGCTAACTGAAAGCGTACTTGCCATTGCAATGGGAAATGTATTTGGCGATACAATTGTGGTTCGACCCGATTTTGAAATGATCT
>JBEEPK010000046.1:0-15622 GCA_041191145.1 Bacteroidota bacterium | reverse complement strand
AACAAACCGTACAAAAATGTCAAAAATAGAGCAAATCACCTATCTGGGCGAAATACAAAGGAAAAGCATACATATTGTTTCCTTGCTCATTCCAATTATTTACTATTTCATCGATACAAAAACCGCATTGCTAATTTTGTTTCCGGTGGCTATCCTCACCTTGCTTATCGATCTTGGCATATATTACAGTGACATTTTCAGAAAGATAATGTATCCAATAGTTGGAGGAATGCTCAGACCACATGAAATGCATCGTACTTCTCTCGTCTTGAATGGTGCATCATGGGTAATGATCGCAGCATGCATCACCGTTGCAATTTTTCCTAAGCCGCTTGCAATTATTGGATATTCTATTGTCATTCTATCTGATATTGCCGCGGCGCTCATTGGCCGGAAATTTGGGAAGACCCCTTTTCTTGATAAATCCTTGCAAGGCAGTACGGCTTTTTTTGTTGTTGCTTTAATTGTTTCGGCAATATGGACTTGGATTTTCGAGTATTCATCTACATTCTTTTCTATTTGTATAGTAGGCTCGATTCTTGCAACAATTGCTGAAGCATCCACAACAAGATTTAAATTGGATGATAATCTGGCTGTGCCACTCGCCTTTGCTGGTAGCACTTGGATTTTAACACTACTTCTCTCCATTTCATTGAGATAATTTCACATGTCTATACGAATCGGTGATCGAATGCCTGAATTCTCTGCATTGAATGAAAAAGGTGAGCAAGTCCATTCCAAGGAACTGTCAAGTACTCCTTGTATCATCTTTTTTTATCCAAAGGATGATACATATCTCTGCACCAAAGAAGCATGTTCATTCAGAGATTCCAATGAAGAGTTTCTCAAAGCCGGCATACAAGTTTTTGGCATAAGCGCAGACTCCGTAGAGGAACATGCGAAATTTTCAAAGAAACATATGTTGAAGTACCATTTGCTATCGGATACGGACAATACTATTCGTACTATTTTCGGCGTTCCGAAAGGTCTATTCGGTCTATTACCCGGCAGGGTAACATATTGCTTTGATGCCCAAGGCAAAGTTTTATCGATAATCAATTCTTCTTTTAGTGCTGAAAAGCATGTTCAGGAAGCATTGCAACTATATTCTTGACTCCATTAGAGATTCCATCATGCGATCTTTTCTCATTTCTTGCATAAAAGCATATTGTAGACATATACCTATTCACATCGGAAAGGGAATTCTGATGAGAATTGGAAGAAAGATATTGCTCATGGGCAAGAAGCAAGAAATACTCAAAGCAGATTCAATACATGGTGTTTCCATGGAAGTTGTGCTTCCGAGAGATGCCGGTTGGGATGTGATTTTTTTTCGTGGCACTTATGAAACAGGTACAACAAAAGTATTTGAGACATTGATTCGAGATCTTGATAGAGTATTTGATATTGGAGCAAATATGGGTTGGTATTCCATTTTGAGTGCTCGACTTGCCAAGCATGGAGAGGTACATGCATTCGAACCGGTACCATTTATATTTGAAAAGTTTCGAAAAAATGCAGAACTGAATACAATTCAAACAATCAAATCAAATAATATCGCATTGGGAAAAGAAAAATCGGGTTCTATTGCAATTCATACATTTGATGGACTCTATCATGGTCATAGTTCAATGTCCACCTTGAATCGCAATGATTATACCACGGTTCATGTTCCTATGACAACTCTTGACTCTTACTGTGAAGAACATGGGATAGCGCGAATAGACTTTATCAAAATGGATACAGAAGGTGCTGAAATGGAAGTCTTGGCGGGTGCAAAACACATGATGTCCGGTTCATTTCCACCAATTTGGCTCATTGAATTGAATGAAGAAACAGCCGCCGCATTTGGATATGTCCCTGATGAATTGATTGATACGCTTCTCCAATATCATCCATATGAGATTTTCGTGATCGAAGGTGCATGGGGTAAAGTCAGAAAAATGCGTGATTCTAAAGATTATCATCATGGTGATAATCTTCTATGCATACCTCAATATCGATCTGATGCACTAGAAAATGTCAAGAAATTGATTTAAGATCTACATTCCAGCATGATTCTATGCAATGCAAATATGATGAAAGATGCACAAATCAAATGAACGGGTTGCATGAATGCAGGAACTGATAAATATGTCATGACAATTCCTGAAAAAGTGGACACAAGCAATCCTGTTCCAAGTAAGAAAGCCGGATAGCGAATTGACTCCCACAAAATTCCTTGCTTTTTACATTGCCACAAAATCCAGCCATTTAATCCAAGAATCAATAGTGAAAATGATCGGTGAATGGGGAATATTGTGCTTAGATTATCAATCCAGATATCTCTCTGCATGAAATTGAACGATTTTGCCAATACATCTATCTCTTCTCGAACTTGGGTTCCCATCAAAATTTGAATAAACATCAACACCATAGAAATGATGGTGAGTCTGTGCAATGATGTTGATTTGAATGCAGAAGACTTTTCGTTAAAAGCCGCATAACTCGAAATAAGCAATATGATGAAAGCACATAGCATATGTATAGTTATGCGATATGGCGCAAGATTAGAAGATACAACCAAAGCACCGAGCCAACCTTGAAAACCTGTGAGCAGGAGAAGTGCAATGGAGGAATACATGGATTTTGGGTAACTCTTTCGATATCGTATCGATAATCCGGTTTGAATCAATACGAATAATCCAAGCAAAGCACCAAGTAATCTATTGATATATTCTATCCATGTCTTCAAAACATCAAAAGTTTCAGCATCAATACCTTCATTAGCATATAGTTGCTGATAATTGGCAGGTAACTGCGATACTGAAGTAGGCGGTATTATGAGTCCATAGCATGTTGGCCAATCAGGACATCCCATGCCGGATTGCGTTGTTCTTACGATGCTTCCTGCTGCTATGACCAGGATCACCAATACGATATTGATCTTGGTAATGTGGTTGTAGAATCTTTTCATTGCGCTTTGTAAAATTCGGTGAAGAATCTATTCAAATTCCAAATGTCGATTTTTGATGCGATTTCAAATGGGGAATGCATTGAAAGAAGTGGAATACCGATATCAATCACTTCCATATCTTCTTTACTCATTTGACCACCAATCGTTCCGCCTCCGCCTGTCTCTACTTTATAAGATGCAGTTTGCCATGGAATAGATTTGGAATCCAAGATATTTCTGATCCATGCAGTGAATTCGGAATTCGCATCAAAGGATCTTCCATAGCGCTTTATGCTGGGTCCAAACCCAAGACGAGAGGCATTAGTTCTTTCAGATAATCCAGGGAATAAAGGACTGATACCATCATTTGCATCTGCGGATATGACTTTTGCCATAGATAATGCTTTCCGAGTAACATTTTCATTGAAGGAAGAAGCATTTTGTGCTTCGGCAATGATACCATAGACTTTAGTGAGAAATGATGAAGAAGCACCTGTATTATTCACATTTCCTGTTTCTTCATTGTCTACGATATATGCCATAGAAGTGAATAAAGGAGTTGTTTCCAAGTCCATCAAAGATTTGATGGCAACATAACTACAAGCTCTGTCATCTTGTCCATAAGAACCAATGAGTGATCTATCCAAACCAACATCTCTTGGCATCCCAGCAGGAGTGATATTCAATTCTGCGCTCACCAAATCTTCTTCCGTAAAATTATATGTTGAAGAAAGTGTACTCATTACTGTATTGATGATGGAATTCTTTTGATCGGGAATTGTACCAACAATGGGATCCATTTCTTCACCCTCCATCACTCCGGTATATTCACGCTTTCTGAGTGGTGAATCTACATGTGGAGCTGCATCCGGTATAATAAGTATTGGATCTTGAGGATCTCTACCAATTTCGATGGAAATTGTCTTACCGTCCTTAGTATCAATTCGACCGGATAACATCAGGGGAATATTCACCCATTGATATTTCTTGATTCCACCATAATAGATTGTTTGAAACAAAGCAAAACCTTCTTGTTCATACAATGGTCTGGCTTTGATGTCAATTCGAGGACTATCATGATGGGCTCCAATCAATCGGCTTCCTTTACTTATTGATTCGGCACCAATCCTTACAGCTATGAGTGCTCTATCTCGATTATTGAAAATTAGTTTTGCTCCGGATTTGATCTGAGAAGAGTTGGTAAATTCAGAAAATCCTTCTTTTTTAAGCATTTCGATCAATTCTTTTGTTGAAGTGATTTCTGTTCTTGCTTTGTCAAGATAGGAGGAATAGCCTTTGATATATTGATCAATGGAAGAACGATCTTTGGTATCAATGGAAAGCCAAGATGAGCGCTTGGCATTCCAAACCGATTGAGCTTGAATGGATACACAAATCAAGAAAGCTGAGAAAATGCCAAAGAGAGTTTTCATTATTCCACCACAGATAAATTATACTTGACATCGATTTCAGGATGTATGCTCATCATTACGGGACAAGTCTTTGCTGCATGATGAAATGCTGCCATGTCGCCATCTGAATAGTCATGTTTGGGTAGGGCAATGGAAATTTCTAAAGCTCCTATTCGACGAATGGGTTCATTGACCATGATTTTCTTGACATGCACGCTTGTGCCGGTGATATCAATTGCTCTCTTATTCGCGGCAATGCCCATGATTGTCATGATACAAGTGCCAAGTGCAGTGGCAAGCAAATCTGTGGGGGAAAAACTAGCTCCTTTGCCATTATTGTCAATCGGAGCATCCGTGAAAAGTGTATTGCCGGATGGTTCATGAGTGGCTATGCAACGCAAATCACCGGAATATTCAATGGAAATGGAAACCATACTGAAATCCTAGATAATAATCAGAACGAAATTACCCAATTTTTCAGGACTGATCGGGTATTTTACTCTTAAAAGCATGAATCAAAGTGGAATAAGTGGAAAAGTTGTTTCTGAACAAATGGGGATGTCAATTTCAATCTTGGAATTCTCGCGTTTTCGGCCTAATTTTGCCGTTTGTTCAGGGTCTTGAACCTAGTTGTGTTCAAGGCATCATTTCGTCAAAGCTTAGGAGTATAAGATGGGTATCATCTCACGCATGCGAGATATTTCCCCGTATATGTTGGTGATATTTGTTGTTTCATTTATCGCCTTCATGGTCGCTTCGGATTCAAATATCGGCACTATTCTCAATAGTTCATCAACAGGTTCAGTAGTCGGTACGATTAATGGCGAAGAAGTTTCTTATCAGGAATTCGAACTTCGTGTGAAAGAGCAAGCCGATATGCAAAGACAGCAAAATCCACAGGCAGAGGTGGATGAAAATATCATTCGCCAGGCTGTATGGGATCAATTTGTTGAAGAAGCTTTGATCCGTCAGGCTGGTCAAGCCGCTGGTATCAAGGTTACTCAGGATGAAGTTCTTGATATAATGTTGGACAGCCCTCCGGAATATCTCACCAGAAATTTTACTGATAGTTCTGGAACTTTCAATCGTCAGGCATATCTCGATGTAATGACAAATCCTGACGTGATTGCTCAGAACATTGCTGCCGGTAAAAAAGCCGGAATGATACCTGAGTCAGTAGATCCTGCTGAAGAAGTGGCAAAATTTAAAAACAGTCTTTTAAAGATTGAAGACTTTATGTACAAATCCAGATTGCTCGAACATTTTAGAAGAGCATCAGGGACTGCGGCATCCATAGTTTCTCCGGCGTATTTGAAAAACAAATATGTAAATGAGAGCTCAACTTTTGACTTTGATTATATCCACTTCAATGTCAATAATGTTGACGCCAAAAGTATCGGTAAGCCGACTGATCAAGAATTGCAGGCAGAATATGAACTTGTTAAAGAATACACTAAGCAGAAGCCCGCACGCAAGATTAAATATGTGTCTTTCCCATTGGAGCCTTCAAAGCAAGACACATTAGTTGCTTCCAAAAAGATTGCAAGAATTCAACAGTCACTCGCTGAAGCAATCACACCAGAAGCTAAAGTTGCAGCTTTCGATCAATACTTTGCTGAATACACTGGATCACAACTCGATTATCAACCTATCAAGAAACTTGCTCCTGATGTGGCTGCAATTCTTGGTACAGGCAAACAAGGTGATGTTATTGGTCCAATAACACTGCAAAGTGGAACTTTCATCTATAAAGTTGATAGTCTTCGTAGCGGCGTC
The DNA here is from genome assembly GCA_041191145.1 of Bacteroidota bacterium. GTDB lineage: Bacteria > Bacteroidota > Ignavibacteria > Kapaibacteriales > UBA961 > UBA961. The sequence goes on along the minus strand of JBEEPK010000046.1, from coordinate 9,499 downwards.
AATGAGCTTGTAAAAGCCAGTCATATTCTCATAAAGTTTGGTTCAAATAAAGATAGTGCAAAAGCATTCGCTTCTCAGGTTTTGGCTAGAGCAAAGAAGGGCGAGGATTTTGCAGCACTCGCATTGGAATACTCACAAGATCCCGGTTCAAAAGATCGTGGTGGTGAATATGATTATTTCCCTAAAGGACAAATGGTCAAGCCATTTGAAGACGCATGCTTCAATAATGCTCCCGGCTCAGTGGTCGGTCCTGTTGAAACAGATTTTGGCTATCATATCATCAAAGTATCAGATAAGATTTCTGAAGAGATCAAGTATAGCGAGATCATGGTAACAGTTGGAATGACAATGAATACCAAGAAGCAACTCCGCAGAGATGCATTGTCTTTCAAACAACAATTGGATGATGGACAAAATATTGAGTCTCTTGCCAAGAAATTGAAAAAGAATGTTGTGGAAACAATGTTTTTTGACACACAAATGCCCGTTTTAGGCTCTCAATCACTTACAAGCTTTGCATTTTCAAATGAAGTTGGTGCAATTTCAGAACCAATGGAATTGAAGTATTATGGTATTGTCGTTGCTCAAATCACTGGTAAGCGTGAAGCAGGTCTGCGTCCATTTGAAGACATGAAAGAAGAGCTTGCTCAAAAGGTTGTATTGAAGAAAAAAATGAATATTCTTAAATCAAAAGCAAACTCTGTTTATCAAAAAATCAAATCATCAGACAGACTCTTTGCTATCACACAGATTGATCCAACGCTTGAAGTGAAAACAGCTGCAAAAGTTCGTAATAATGGTATGGTGAATGGCGTTGGTAATGAACCTGTACTAACGCAAAAGGCACTACTTGCTCCATTGAATAAGATCAATGAGCCAGTTGCCGGTGATAATGGTTGGTATATTTATCAAGTAATTCAAAAGACAAATGCTGATATGAGTGGTTTTGCAAAATCTAAGAAGGATATGCAAATGACTTTATCAACTCAAGCAGCATCCTCTGCTTATTCTCAATGGTTCAATGCCTTAAAGGATAAAGCGGATATTCAAGATTATCGAGGAAAATTATTCCGTGATTAATGTAAAGCCCGCTCAAGCGGGCTTTTTTGTTTATGATACCAAATTTCACTTTCATAGACCTATCCGATATATCGTGTACATCCCATGGTGGAAGATTTGCTGTTGATACAATCGAGCAGTCGCTGCAATTTTGTGAGTCAATAGCAAAAAGTCATTATGAAAATTTCCCTGTTGCTTCATTATTACTACCGACTTCAATTCGTTCTCATGTGATAGTAATTTATGCTTTTAGTAGAATAGCAGATGATATTGCTGATGAATATTCATTGGAATATGGAAAGGAAAAAGCAGAGCATGCATTAACCATTATGCATCACTTTCTTAAGCAATCACATGTTGGCGGATATAAAGGTAAGAATCCACTTTGGATAGCATTGCAGCATGTGTTTGAAAAGACATCACTACCAATAGTGCCTTTCGAACGATTACTTAATGCTTTTTTGTCGGATGTACATTTTCAATTTCCCACAACTTTGAAAGATCTTTTGGATTATTGTCATAATTCAGCAAATCCAATCGGGGAGTTATTACTAAGATTGTTTGGTCTTTGGAATACAGATATTCAAAAGCAATCGGATTCATTATGTTCGGCACTTCAAATCATTAATTTTATACAAGATATTTCAATTGACCGGTCTAAGAATAGATTGTATATACCATTGGAATATCTTGATTCGCATGAAATAGTGGAAAACTATTTGGCAATAGGAGAAATAACACCTAATTTTTCAAGTGCAGTTTCAAGGATGATTTTTGATGCCGATTCGCTCATGAGCAAATCAAAAATCTTACCTTGGAAAATCTCGAATAAAGGTTTGCGTACGGAATTACTCCTCATTCTATGTTCAGGTCAAAGAATGTTGAAGAAATGCAAAAAACAAGAGCATGTATTGCCTTTTCAGAGACCAAAACTGGAATTAATTGATTATGTTATGATTTTCCTGCAAATGCTACTATTTATGCCAATGATATTGCTAAGAAGATGAGCATTGAAACTGATATCGCCGAATTTGATTGCTCTGAAGAATTAGCTCAACAGAGCAAAACAAATTTCTATTATTCTTTTACTTTCCTTCCAAAAGATGAGAGGGAAGCAATACATACGGTTTATGCATTCTGTAGACATATCGATGATATTGTTGATGAAGAAGATGCAGGTACATCAGAAGAAATTATCAAAAAAAGAAAGAAACTAGCAGAATGGCGTAATGCCATAGATGGAATGTATACCGGTAACCCACATTCAGCTTATCTCAAACCATTACAATCCGCCATTAAAAGATTCTCTATTCCAAAGCAGTATTTCATGACATTGATTGATGGATGTGAAAGAGATTTAAGACAGAACCGCTATGAAACATTTACAGAACTAAAAGAGTACTGTTATGGAGTTGCAGGAATAGTAGGTCTCATGTGTATTGAGATATTTGGGTATAAATACGAAGAAACCAAAGAATATGCAGTGAATCTTGGTTATGCACTTCAATTAACCAATATACTTCGTGATTTGAAATCTGATAAAGACAGAGGATATATCTATCTTCCAAAAGAAGATATGGAAAAATTCAGATATTCAGAATCTGACTTGATGAATGAAGTATACAATGAAAAATTCATCGAATTGATGCGCTATGAAACTAGGCGTGCAAGAGAATATTATCACAAAGCTAGAATGGCATTGAGACCCGATGAAAGAATGACAATGATCGCCGCAGAAATTATGGATGCAATCTATTATAGATTGCTGGAAAAGATTGAATTGAATGATTTTGATGTATTCAAAAAACAAATCAGGGTTTCAACCATTCACAAAATAGCTATAGCTTTCAAACATTGGATTTCCACAAGAATATTCGTTGGAAGATTGAAGCAGTAATCAGTCAGGCTTAATGACAAGAACTGGACAAGGTGCCTTCCTAATCACTCTCTCCGTTGTACTTCCCAGTAATAAATGTTCAACCCCACCTCTGCCATTTGTCGCTAAACAAATCAATGAAATGTTATGATCTTTTGCATACTGATTTATCTCATCAGAAGACCGCCCGCCATGAATGATTTGTGGAATAATGGAAAATCCCTCTGCATGCAATGATTCGGTTGTCTTCTTTAATTCTTGCTCCGCAGCACCTGAATATTCCTTTTCAACATCACTTAAATCTACGGGAGTATATCCCCAATCAACAGGAAAGATCACGGGTTCAATGATATGTATCAAATGAATGGTAGCAGACCATTGTTTTGCCCATTCTTTGGCATAAATCAAGGCTTTTTCGGAATGAACGGAAAAATCTGTGGGGACAAGTATCGAAGTTATGGGCAACATGTATGATCTCCAAATATATTTCTTCAAACATAGAGAATTGTTTGATGTGAAAAACTGATGTATTTCACTTTTTCCCTGATATTCGAGAACGAATCTTTTTTATCCTGAGTAATTTCTTTTGCTTTTTGAATGCAGTGAATTTATTGATAATCATCCTGACGAAAATGATGATAAGCTTTGCCAAAGGAATTCTTGATGCCTTTTTAAGTCCATTACGAAGGAGTTTGGACAATTGCAGTTGATCATTGTCAGATAATTGAATCTGCTTCTCATTTTGAATGGCTTGTTGTTGAACAAGTTGTGTTAGAACTGTGCCCAATTCTCTGTTCTGTTCCTTCAAAGACTCAATATCAACTTCATTGAAATGTAATATGGTTTCAATATGATCATATAACACAGCCGCCAATTTTGCATCCTCTGCCGAGGGATCTTCTTTCAATAAATGCAGAATCTCACGAGATAATTTCAAAAATTCATTTATTCGATCTTTTGATAGAGTGAATAATTTTGTTGGATCGACATCGGATACATTCACAAAAATGGAAGACAATTCAACTATTTCATTGCCATAATTACTCATGGCTTTGTGCGAATAACGCTGGATTTTATCATTCAACTGTTTATTCAAAAACTCTATCTCACTATTCATGGCAAATTTGCGCTTATCAGTTTGTGTCGCCCGCAAAGTAGCTTCCATGTCTTTGATTTTGTGTTGAATATCTCGAATTGCTTTGGCTTCTTCTGATTCACTTGAATGAATGGTATTGAGAATGAGTTTATGATCAGGTTCAATCTTTGCATCACCAATTTTTACACAGTGTATCCTGATATGCTCCCCAAGGGCATGTTGAACTTTTGGGATATCAATATGTGCGGCTCCATCAGTAATGACCAAAATTTCTGCTTCTGACATAAAACTGTCATTTCTAATGTCTTGTATAGCAGTTAGCAATGCTTTTTCTAGAATTGTTCCTCTGCCTTCTGCAGGCATACACATGATTTCAGTGATCAAATCATCAAAATCCGTTCGGTTTTGCACGACATGCAATTTGCCGATCTCAGCATCAAAGGTTCGAAAGAATATAGTGCCCATTTCCTTTTGATTGTTTTTCAAAAAGAAATATGCAATGGCTTTTGCAAGGTGAATACGATATGATTCTTGCATTGATTTGGAAGTATCAAACAAGAGATATACCTTCTGCTTTCTTGAGTCAGGAGCAAAATCATTGCTATCGGATTGATATCGTTTGTTTTTGGGCGCTTTTGGTGATGGCATCCACAAAGATCTTTCCACCAGTCTTTGCATGAAAACTTCATCAGGAAGCAAGTATTGATGCGGATAAATTCGATTAATATCTCTATAGCTTCGTATCAGATTTGCTTCGTATTCCTCGCTGGCGGGAAGATGAGGAATGATTTCCTTTGGAGAAGTTTTATCTTCAGGATCTGGCTCAGAGAGCCATAGAACAGGACTTAAAATGGTGGTGAGGGGATTTTCAATATCTTCCAATACTCTTGAAATTTCATAAACCAATGTGAAATCTTCAGGTAATGCATGTATGGAAGATTCCAAAAAACCATATTCGACCATCCTTGAAAAGAAGGTTGAATTTCGCAATATGGTTCTTTGCGAGAGTTCCATGAACATCAATTCTCAATCTGTTGGAATATCCTGATGGTCTCTTTTTCGAGGGCTTGTCGTAATTCTCTGACTTCATCACAGGAAGGAATCATATTTTTTAGAAATGCTTCAAGTACTCGTTTATTGTGCAAAATCGTATGGTCAATATTTAAAGTGTCTTGAATCCATTCAAGCAAAGTTCGACGCAGAGGAGTATCAGATAATGCCTTGTCAAGTGGTTGTTGTAAAAATGTTGGATTTTCTTCTATTTGTTCAAGTACTTCTTCGTATGCAATCAGAGAACGAATCTGTTCAAACCCATTTGAAGAAGTGAGTGAATTATACACTGTGGTGAAACTCTTTTCAAAAAGATGTTTTTCCTCGGTGAGCCCACCCGTACAATAAATGAGAGAGAGTTTTCTGATATCTTCAGCCTCGGCAAGTGTCCGTCCATCCAAGAAGGTCAAAGCCCGCAATAAGTCCAATGATTTTGCCTGTGTTCTCGGTGAAATATAATAATCATTGTATTCAGAACTTGTATGACCTTTATGAGCTTCTCTCAATGTTCTATTGCGTGAATATTCATAATGTCTGACCACCAGATTTGTGAAATACAGCATCTCGGCTGATATTCTGAATTCATGAGATCTGTCTTCGGCTGTGATGAGTTTTTTAAGTGTCAATAACTCATCATATCGTATTGTGACCGGTGGTTTGACAATACGATTCGAGTGTTGGGAATATTGCACCCCAATTTTGAACTGAATCAGAGGATCTTTATCGGGAAGAATGATTGATTTAAAGAGAAATCTATCAAGAATGGCTTCTGTCACTTCACTGATGCGTAAATAATTTGTGGCCGCAATAACGGTATGGAGTGGTGAAACAACTTGCTGTGTTCCTCGAATCATTTTTCTTTCATTTAAAAGCGAAAGTAAGGCACGAAGCGTAAAATCATTTGCATCAAAGATTTCATCAATAAAGCCAAAATGAGATTCTACCAGTGAACCTTTTGTATTATGTTCAATGATGCCCTCTTTGAGTGATTCGATGTTCAAGCCGCCAAAAAAAGTATCGGGTTGTTGCTCTTTACTGGCTTGAACACGAAATAATGCAGCATTATCAAAACAAGCAAACAATTGTTCTGCCAATAATGATTTACCTGCTCCGGTTCTACTTTGCAAGAGAAGATGCTCTCCGGTAAGAAATGCACAGAAGGCCTGTTCGATAACTTCTTCTCGATTTATAACCCGCCTGCCAACAAATTCTTTGGCCTGCTGAATCTTAAGAGCAATTTCTTCCAAAGAGAATCCTGAGTTCATGATGTTCCCAAGTATAAATGTGTATTAGAATGTAAAATCTGTTTGCACTCTTACTAGAACTGAGTTTTGAGCAAGTGCATTTACGGATGATTTTTCCGTAATATAATTCACATCTGCCTGAATTTTCAAATCATGACCACTAAAATATTTTGAAATGCCGAATGCGATGTCGGTGCGAGGACCTGTCAATCGTTCGATTTTTTCAGATGGAGTAATTGAAGTATATCGTAATCCCAATTGTAGATCATTTGTAATCATATAAGTTAGATGACTGTTCGTGCCATGTCCATCATAGATGAATAAATCCTTGGATCCAGCTTTTGATGAAATGGGATTTGGGGAAGTTCTTTGGGAATATTCAGTAGTGAATGACAAACCTTGGTATTTAAATAGAATATCAGCGAATATTGTTTCAATATCACTTGGGGAATAGAGATATTCACCTAATTGACCTCCGGTTCTTGCAGCATCATTATTGAAACTATAGGTATAACCAAGTGAAATTTTCGGTGTTTTCTCTCGAACCAAATCAGCTTGTACATAGTCACCTCTTTGTTCGAATAAACCAAAGGGTAATAATTCACCTCTAATCGTTACACAAATGCCACCATTTGATGCTGTTCTGCGATTCCTACCTTCACCTGTAGAAAGAGCTCCTTGCTCTCTGATGATCATTCCCATGAGATTCCACTGATGATGCAATTGAATACCTATATCACGATCAATAGTGAACAGTCTGTTCAATGTTGATCGATCTACAAATTCTTGATTTGCTGAAGAAACAACGCGCTCTCGATTACCGGGTAACTTTGCTTGACCAAACCAAAGGGTTGTTCCCGGAAGAAATGTCCATTGGAGAACAGCATCGCGCAAAATACCTGGATTGTCTAACTCCGGAGTGCGTGTGGATTCCATGTCATCATTTGAACCATTTAATTGAACTTTATACTGTAAACTTGGAGTAAGTGCAAAACCTTCAAATCGTAATCGCATTCTACGGATAAAGGCTGCAGTTCGGAGATTTCTAGGATCCGGTTCGGGATTAAATTGTCCATTGGCTTGTGTTTGAAAACGAACACGCATTTTCATGGAAAATGAACTGTCTTTCGGTAGAAAGTTTATACCTTCTCCAAAAGAACCCCACACATGCATTGACTTATCAGAAGAATAAAGAGTTGAGTAAGCTGAAATCAAGATGACAATGGAAAGTAAGAATCGAATCATGAGGCGGAATCAGAGAGTTGATAATCGGTAATTTTTCTATAAAGTGTTCTTTCACTAATGCCAAGTACTTTGGCCGCCATTCGACGATTACCGGCATATTTCGTAAGAGCGGATTGTATTAATTGTTTTTCCATTTCTTCCAAATTGAAATGGACATCTTGAGAGAATTCATCCGGATAGGGAAGAGCATTATTGGTAATCACTGGGTATTCTGTGATTGACTGCTCAGCCGCTCTTTGTGCTTGCATTTCGAGTTGAGCTGTTTTTTCAAAAATTGCTGCCAATGCCCTTTTGATTTCAAGTAATTCATTTTTCATTTCGAGCAGAGTGCGGAATACAATATCCGATTCTTGCGGAAAACTCGATTGTTGAACATGTGAAGAAAGCATGATTGCTTGTTCATTCGGTATTGATGCATGAATACCGTCTTGCTCACCGATTTGCTTTTGAAGCATCATGCGGTCTATGATGCGTCCATGTTCGAGCGTTGAGACGGTTTCTATGACATTGCGTAATTCACGGATATTTCCCGGCCAAGAGTGACTTTCAAGAAAATCAAGTGCATCATCAGTATATCCTTTATAGGAGATACGGTTTTTCTTGGCAATCCTCGAAGCATAATAATCTGCAAGAAGAGGTATGTCTTCCTTATGTTTTCGAAGAGAGGGCAAATGTAATTGAAATGAATTCAGACGGAAATACAAATCTTGTCTGAATCTGCCATTTCGAACTTCATAGTTCAAGTCACGATTGGTTGCAGCAATCACCCTGACATTTACTTTGCGAACCTCTGATGAGCCTATGCGAGAAAATTCCCCGGATTCAAGAATGCGTAGTAATTTGACCTGAGTGGCAATTGGCATTTCACCAATCTCATCTAAGAAAATTGTGCCTTTATGAGCGACTTCAAAAAAACCTTTTCTTTGTTCTACAGCTCCGGTAAATGCACCTTTTTCATGTCCGAATAGTTCGGATTCAAGCAAAGTTTCAGGAATAGCACCACAATTCACACTTACAAATGCCTGTGCATTGCGTTCACTTAAACCATGCAGCGCATGTGCGAATACTTCTTTTCCGGTTCCTGTTTCACCGGTAATCAGGACTGTCAAATCCGTAGGTGCAACTTTGAGAAGTTTCAATATGACATCGCGCATGAGTTCTGATTCACCGATGATGCCGAAGCGATCACGGAGAAAATCCATGGTCTTATCATCGAGAATATCGTACATCTTTACTTACCTGATCCATTCTGTTTCCAATCATCCCAACCACCAAGATAGATGTATACTTTCTTGAAGCCTAATCCAATCAAGTTATTGCTGAGTTCATGACTTAATTCACACTGTCCACCACCACAATAGACTATGATGCGAATATCCTTATTCATCCCTATGAGTTCAGGTATATATTGCTGGAATTCCATGGCAAAAATATTTCGTGCTTTCGGAAGATGTCCTTCTGCGAATTCATGTTCATTTCTAGCATCAATGACCATTACTGAGGGATCAGCCAATAACTTCTTTACTTGAACATAATTCACTGCTTTTGCTTTTACAGGTCCCTGATCTTCTACAGGTGTATTACCATCATTTGCTGAAGTGATTTGCTGAGTTGTAGGAGTAGATTTTGCTGAATCCTTTTTTATGGGTAATGTATCTTTTGGTAATTCTTTGATGGGCAAAGTATCTGAAGATATTACTGAATCTGTATTGATTTGTTCAAACTCATCATCATTGGCAATTTCCAGAATTTGTTTTTCTCTGATGAGAGAAATTCCATTCGGATTACTCAAACCATTGAACCAAAATGCGAGTATGCTTGATATCCCAAGAATGATCATGATATCAATAAGAAGCTGATTCTTTTTCATAAGAAATTGTAATGTTAATAGGGCATAATGACAGAAATATACGCAATTCTGTCAGTACG
>JBEEPK010000045.1:0-26540 GCA_041191145.1 Bacteroidota bacterium | reverse complement strand
TACAACATATAGCTTCTACAATCTCCGTTATGGACCTGTATTTGCTTATGATCCTCCAACCGCTCGTAATGATGTGCCGGACTTTACTCAACAAGCTACAGGTAGCCGTGTTGATGGTCGTGGTTTGAATACAGAAGCATATTCAGGTGGAACTTGGCCAAATGCTGGTTCTATCGATGGTCGTTTGGCTTTCGGTCCAGAATCTGGTTCAGCTTCAGGTCAATTTGCTATGCGCTTCCAATTGCTTTCACAAGATACTATCAAAGGTTTCCAAGCATGGATGGGTGAAGTAAACCAAAGTCCTGATCCTATCTCATTCTCATTGTATCGTGGTGGTGATGCTCCTCAAGCACAACCTATCGCAGGTACTAAGATTGGTAAGCAAAGAGGTTATGATGATATACGCAAAGATTTGTTCTATGGTCAGTATACAACATATCTTTTTGACAAGCCTGTAGTATTGGCACCAGGTGAGTATTGGGCATCAGTAGCACAACTTGGTCTTGACGGTCTTGCACTTGGTGCATCAAGAGCTCGTGTTGGTCAAATGGTTACACATCACAATACAAATCCTCCAGGTCCTGGTGTAAGTGGTACACACTTGAATATTGATAAGAGTTTCCGTCAATTGAATGCGGCAAATCAACTTATCAATAAGAATGTGTTTGCTTATGAAAGAACTGCATATAGTGGTACATGGGTTCAAGCAACTCCATTGTCAAATCCAATGTTTGGACACTTGAGTCATGCAGATTTGGGTTCAATTCAAGGGTATCGTACAGCATCTCGTGGTACTTGGTTGCCACTTATCAGACCATTCCTTGGTGATAAGTCATTTGCAACAGAACCTACTCCTGATGACAACTGTATCGTTCCTGTAGAACTTTCTTATTTTGATGGTCAAAAGCGTAATCGTTCAGTAGATCTTTTCTGGCAGACAGCATCAGAAGAGAATAATGCCGGCTTCCATGTAGAGCGTCGTATTGCTCGTGGTGATGCACCTACAAATTGGGAATCAATCCAATTTATTCGTGGTGCAGGTAATTCTACTGTAGTTCGTGATTATTCCATTACAGATGAGAAAGTACAACCAGGTGTTACATATCAATATCGTTTGACCCAAATGGATCTTACCGGTACTGAATCATGTAAAGCCATTTCTGATGTACTTGAGTTTACAATTGATGAAACTTCAGCGATTGTACTCGAACAAAATGTGCCGAATCCATTCTCAATGTCAACTAGCATCAGTTTCTATGTTCGCGATAATGGTGTAACAAAGCTTGAGATCGTTGATATGTTTGGTCGCACAGTTCGCACACTCTTCGACGGTGTTGCTTCTTCAGGCAAGACTTCAGTTGAGTGGGATGGTACAGATGATAGCGGTGCAAATGTATCAACAGGTACTTATATCTATCGCTTGACAAATGGTAATAATACCGAAGTAGCAAAGATGACGATTACTCGTTAATCAAATCTTGTGAATGTTTTCGATGCCCTCTGTGCTTTATTGCGCAGAGGGCATTGTTTTGTATAATGGAGAGTAAACATGAGTGAAACAATTTTCCATAAAATCATACGCAGAGAAATTCCTGCAACGATTGAATTCGAATCCGATACTTTGATCGTCATAAGAGATATCAATCCTCAAGCTCCTTTTCATTGCCTTATCATTCCTAAGAAGACCATACGAAGTATTCAGGAAATTGAACAAGATGATGCTGGATTATTGCTTGAGATGGTTCAAACGGCAGGTATATTGGCTAAAAATTATGGATATGATAATGATGGATATCGATTAGTCATGAATTGCGAAGAATGGGGAGGACAAACTGTCTTTCAATTACATATGCATATGTTAGCTGGTGCTAAATTGTCGGGAGGTTTTGCATGAAGAATCAACAATTGGAAGAATTGGCTCAAGCTTCATTTATACATGAAATTCAAGAGTTAACATCTGCATCTCAGAGGATTGAATGGAGTTCAATCATTGATGCCGGAAGATTGATAATGGATGCAGATCATGTAATCACAATCGGAGTTGGAAAATCTGCTTTCATGGCTAAGAGAATGTCAGCATCATTGACTAGTATTGGAATCAAGTCTATATTCCTTCATCCGATAGATGCTTTACATGGTGATATTGGTATTATTGGAAGCAATGATATAATCATCATTTTCAGCAATAGTGGAAATACAGAAGAAATAGTGTCAATAATGCCATTCCTTAAGATGCGCTCAAAAGCAACCATTGGGATAATAGGTAATATTGAATCCATTATCGCAAAACAAACTGATGTCTTTGTTGATGCTAGCATTACTCGAGAAAGTTGTCCATTGAATATTGTTCCAACCACAAGTTTGCTCATGGCAACGGCAATATCCAATGCTTTGATTGTAACGATTATGAATCTAGCTCAAGTAACCAAGGATGTTTTTGCACATTCACATCCTGCCGGTCAATTGGGAAAAAATCTACTGCTGACAGTTGAATCAGTCATGATCAAGGGTGAGTTATCGCTTCCATTTGTATATCCCCGGAATTCATTAAAGGATCTTATTATTACAATGAGTGAAAAAAGGCTTGGTTGTGCGATAGTAAGTGAGGATAATAAACAAATTATTGGTTTTATAACAGATGGGGATGTCAGAAGATGTCTTTCTAATGTTGAAAATCTGATTGAGATTCAAGCAAAAGATATCATGACATTAAATCCTATTACTGTCAAATCGGAATCGAGTTTGGGTGAAGCTTTGTCTTTGATGGAGGATAGGGAACATAAGATTGGTGTATTGCCGGTAATAGATTCCAATGAACAATGCATTGGCATAATACGATTACATGACATAGCTGGTCATATCCGCTGATTATCTTCTCGGATTGGCAATTGGAATGGTCTTCGGTGTTTCAACTTTGTTGGATTCCGAAGACTTTTTCTTTTCAGCTACAGGCTTTTTCTGGGTAGTCTTTTTTGTCTCTTTAGCTTTACTTGTAGAAGACTTCTTCTTCTTGTCCCCAGCTTTTGATTTCTCGGAGACTTTCTTTTTCGTACTAGCTTTGCTTTTTTCGTTTGTTGACTTTTTCTTCGTTATTTCGGTCTTCTTCTTTGTTGGCGTAGTTGTTTCAGCGGTCTTTTTCTTAGGCTTAACTACATCTGTACCATTTGTTTTGGATTTTGTAGTCGTTGAAGTTGTCTTTTTTGTGTTTGTGGTTGTTGCTGGTTTTGGTTTTGCAGTTTTTTCAATTGGCTTCTGAGTTTTCTCCTTTACAGGCTCAGACTTGGGTTTCTCGGCTATTTTCTTCTGATCGGCATTTCCATCGGACTCAGAATATGGCATTGCTGAAGTGAGCATCTCATTTGCAGTAATCTTCATTTCTCTAACGATTGTACCTTCTTTGCCGATATTGTCAAGAGTCTGACCATTCCTTTTGAAAATTGATCCGCCATTGTTAGAGATAGAGAGGATGAAATATTCAACTGCTGTCCATCGACCAGATTGACCTGAAGCAAGGAGAACTTCTTCGCTTTTTTTGCCATCGGCATTGATAGTGAACCAGGTATTATTTTTTGCCGTCACTTCGAGTATAATGCTGTCTTTGCTTGGTTCATCTTCGAAAATTGACAATAACTCACCACCTGATTCATTGGATGAACCTGATGATTGGGGGGTAACTTCTGATTGTGTCCCCGGTTCAACAGGTGTGTCTTCAACTATATCTTTCACAAAAAGATAATACACACCAACTACCAGAATCAAAATCATAGCCGCAGAGATGACTCCACTTACGAGTCTCGGGGAATATCTCGGTGCTTCAATTGTTTTTAGTGGTGGCGGTGGAGTATACTCTTTCTCCTTTTCCTTTTCAGGATTGATCAGCGTACCTATGAATGATTGCTCTTGAACTTGAGGCATTATTCCTGAATCAGCAAAAGATTTCTCAAAATCTTCCATTGGTAATTTGAGGAATTGCCAATATGATTTGCTGAAGGAACGCAAGTATGTTGGGGGTAAGATGCTATTCTTCCCTTTCTCCAAAGCATCAATGATATTGACACGGATATTGGTTTGTCGAGAGACTTCTGCCTGAGTAAGGTTCAGCTCTTCCCTGCGATTGCGTAATATCGTACCGAGTTGACTCATTCGGGTAGGCTTGCATGAAAATAGACTGCAAACATAAGGATTATATCGGACTTATCTCCGTGAATATTCATTCATTTAGATGAATTTTACATAACTGCTGTCAAACATGGGGATTTCATGGAAAGCAAGTAAGTTTGTCATGAACTTAGCGGAATTCAACATTATGTATTTCGATAGAATAATATTTCTCTATGCTCTGTATGTTGCATTTGCATATGGAATGATTGCACTAGGTGCGACATATTTTCGAAATGCACTTGATGCAAGGCAAAGATCAGAAATCAATCTGGGTGAAACGCTTTTATTTGTGGTCAATCCCATGACATATCTTCTGCTTGGGACAATCTTCTTCCTTTTCTGTATTTTTGCGCTTATTGCATTGAATCTTTCAACTCCGACAGTATTGGCCTATGTATTCCCACTTGCACTCTTCATAAATGCGGTACAGGTTTTATATAGAGCTTCTGAGCAAAGAGTGGAGCTGTGCACAAAAGGACTGATCTTCAGACCTATTTTCTTGGGTGAAACACAATCTGTTGCATATGAGAATATGATTCGTGTGGAAATAACCCCCACGATGTCATGGTTCAAGTGTCAGTTTTATGTTCTGCCATTTGATTTTGCAGGACAATGCCTCATGAATGAGGAACAGAAAAACAAGCTTATTTCAGCACTGAATGGCACTTCGCTTTGCGAGGTTCGATTCCTTTCAAATGGATGATATTATGTCAAAACAATCTATACGCATAGCTTCCGGTCAAGGTTTTTGGGGTGATTTACTTACTGCACCACTCATGCAGGTTTCAAAAGGAGATATTGATTATCTCATGCTGGATTATTTGGCCGAAGTGACAATGTCCATCGTACAAAAACAAAAATTGAAGAATCCTGCTTTGGGTTATGCAAAAGATCTTGTACAAACCTGCGAAGATGTTCTACCGTATATTTCTTCCAAAGGCATAAAGCTCATAACCAATGGTGGTGGTGTAAACCCTGAAGGTGCGCGTGATGCTGTATTTGAAGTTGCAAAAAAACTTGGTATAACCGGTTTGAAAATTGGTGTTGTTATGGGTGACAATATCCTCATGCACATTGATGGCCTTATTGCAGAAGGGCATCCAATGAACAATATGGAAACAGGTCAGCCAATCAGTGAAGTAAAGGATAAGTTGCTGAGTGCAAATGTGTATTTCGGTGCGAAGCCCATTGTTGAAGCATTGCAGGCCGGAGCAGATATCGTTATTACAGGCAGAACAACCGATACGGGTCTCACACTTGCTCCGATGATTCATGAATTTGGTTGGAGTTTTGAAGATTGGGACAAGCTTGCTTCAGGTACTGTGGCAGGACATATCAATGAATGTGGTGCTCAAGCATCCGGTGGAAATTTCTTGGGTGATTGGGAATCTTTGCCCGATATGGCTAATGTGGGATTTCCCATCATCGAGGCATATCCCGATGGCTCATTTATCGTTACAAAGCATGAGGGCACCGGTGGTGCAGTCACAAGAGAAACTGTCAGCGAGCAATTGATGTATGAGATTGGTGATCCCTCCGAATATATCACACCTGATTGCATTGCTGATTTCACTTCCATTCATATTGATGATCTTGGAAATAATCGAGTGAAAGTATATGGAATTACCGGGAAACCCGCTACTCCATTTTTCAAAGTATCTGCTTCCTATGAAGATGGATATGTTGCATTTAGTTCTCTCACATATTCTGCTCCTGATGCATATAAAAAAGCAAAAGCCGCAGATGCTATTTTGAGAAAAAGACTCGATCAACTTGGTTTGCATTTTGATGAGATCAGAACTGAATTCATAGGAATGAATGCTTGTCATGGTCCAATAGCACAAGCCATTGAACCCAATGAAGTGATGATGCGCATTGGTGTTCGCGCACAAGATTATAATGCGGTCGAACGATTCGGAAAAGAAATTGCACCTTTGATTTTGACTGGTCCGCCCAGTGTTACCGGATTTGCAGGAGGCAGACCAAAGCCTTCATCCGTAGTTGCATATTTCCCGGCTTTGCTTAAAAAGGATATGGTGAATCACAGCGTGGTGGTTAGTGAATTATGATGATTGAGGAAGGACATCGAGAAAAATCCAAACAGAATCATATTGCTCGCAATCCCTCTATAAGCATCATTATCCCCGTGTTGCAAGAAGAGAAATTACTTGCTCGCACTCTATCGATTTTTACGCAGGAAAGAAAAAGACATTTTGATCTTGAGATCATTGTCAGTGATGGTGGTAGTACAGATGCCACCATTGACATTGCGCGAAAATATGCTGACAATGTGATATGTCATTCAGAGCAAAGAAGGCAAACGATTGCCGAAGGTAGAAACAAGGGAGCGGAACAAGCAAGGGGAGAAATATTTGTGTTTTTGAATGCTGATACTTTTCCAGCAGATCCCGATGGATTTTTGGAACATATAAGGGATTGGCATACACTCACATATAAACCCTGCGCTCTTGCATGTCCAGTTAGTATTTATCCTGAAGAAAGAACATTTCCGGATTCCATGTTTTCTTGGATCTTGAATTCATATGTTGGATTTATGGTCAATGTTGCAGGTTTCGGCATGGGAAGAGGGGAGTGTCAGATTTTCACGCGTTCAGCATTTTATTCTGCTGGGATGTATAATGCAGCAATTCCTGCAGGGGAAGATTTTGAGATATTTCGAAGAACAAGGAAAATAGGTGGCTTGTCTTTTGTCAAGAATTTACTTGTGTATGAATCCCCTAGAAGATTTCGCCGTTACGGCTATCCTCGTATATTGATGGAATGGGCAATAAATTGGTTTTGGGTACTGATTTTCGGAAAAGCAAGATCGAAAGATTGGGAAGCCGTCCGTTAGGATTCTCTTTGACTGCAAAAAGACATCACCAAATCGCATAAACCATTCAATGGATCTTCCGCATCTCGAATCGGCTTGCCATATTGTTTGACATAAGCTTTGCAGGTGAGCATTGCCGCTTCCGATCCCACTGTTTTGTCAATTGATGCACCAAGCTTGCGAAGTAAAGTGAGATTCCCATCAAATATTGCATTCGCATAATGTACTTGCACTGGAATGGGCAAACTGCCGAGAAATGACCTACGAATCAATCTCAGTGGCTGTTCCTGTACTAGTTCATGCTTCAATAATTCATCAATGATTTCCGGAGATTGTATATCGTTTGGAGATTCGATAGGACTCAATTCAAGTGTTTTGGGTATGCCATGTCTCATGCTTGGCTTGATTGTCAATCTTGGTTTTGGTAATATTATGCCCTTATCCGCAAAGTATGTACGATCACTTCTCTTGTCGTGATTTGGTCTCTCCTCTTCTTGAACTTCTATTGTCTGACCAATTGCTTGATGCAAAGCTGTGAATAATGTGCCTTTGTTGAATGTCCTCAATTCCGTTGCATTGAAGAATGAAGCATAGGCAGCATGATTTGCTTCTTGGAAATATGTTATCAGTAATTCCACAGGAATTTCCTCTTTTCCCATAAGTACAAACATGAATTCAAACATATTCGAGAAGATAATGCTCAAATCTTTAGGGTTCTGTTTGGATATGAATCCCGTAAATGCATGCTGAATTTCTTCAATGAATTGTTCTTTCTTGATTAACAATGCAGCGGGATGTCTTGGATCAAAGCCAATGCAAGATTGGATTGCTTCATGTACAAAAGGTATGGAGTGTGATAATGCTTGTGCTCGCAATTGTAATTCATGTGCCGACTTCAGAGACTCATTTCTAAAAAGAAATCGTGATGATGTCATGATTGGTCTGGCAAGTGCATTCAAATGTATGTCAATCGATATTCGAATCATTTCTTGCAATTCATTTGCATCACATTCTGCAATGGAATTGAGATAATGACTCAATGCTTCGCCGTTTGCAAATGCTTGTTCATGATTGATAGGGAAATGTGGGCCAAATTCCTTTCGTAAAACAGCTGTATATGACCACCAAGCGATTTCAGAGGATATAAATGACTGAGTATAAACCGGCAATGCGTGATTTGAAGCAAGTTCATACAAAGCATATCGCTCTCTTTTTTCTCCGAGTGAGAGAAAGAGTTGTTCTGTATATGATGATATGAATTGCTGAAACATGTGAGTTTTATTCCGCGATGAATGCTTTTTTTCTTTCTTTTCTTGCGATGTCTCGCAATACGGGTTTTCTTTTCTTCAGTACTTGAATGATGTCAAAAAAACTATTCCAATTATGATGCATGATCCCATGTTGATTGCAATATGATGATAAACTTCCTTTTGCGAAGATCATGTCGGCATAGTGTACGGGACAAGTATCTGAAAGTCCATCTCCGATATAGATGATCAAATCATCGGGATGACTTTTTCCAAGTACAATCTTTGTTTTACAGGATGCGCAAAAACAGGAACAACGCTCATCGGCATTGGGAAAAACAGGTTTCCATATTCGAGAGTCGGATTGTAACTGCAACAGATTGCGATAAGCCGGAATATCTTCCGCATTGATTCTCTTCAGAATTTCATCGATATAAATATCAAAGCCATCACTGACAATGGATATGTGCCATTTATGCTTTTGCACGAATTCGAGAAATTGACCGAAGTATGCATCAATATCACATGATTCACAGAAAGCTAGTAATGCATCTTTGTTCAAAGAAAGATCTGAACTTACCTTCTCATAATATTCTTTGACGGAATATAATCCTTGCATCAAATCGGAATGCGCTGGCTCGAATGAGGAAAATGTACGGAAGAAAGCATCACCCGAATCTTTTCTCGTGATTGTTCCATCAAAATCGCAAAAAACACGAATGATTGGTTCAATCTCTTTTATAGCATTCATGCAAAACCTGAAGCATGCGTATAAAATCCTTTTCCACCGGCTTTGCCAATCCAACGAGCACGAACATATTGTCTGAAGAGTATGCAGGGTCTATAGCGTTCTTGTCTATACTCAGCATATAAGGCATCCAAAATCGAAAGCACCGTATCAAGTCCGATTGTATCTGCCCATTCAAGCAAACCATGGGGATAATTTACTCCGGATTTCATGGCTGCATCTATATCTTCGCGAGTTGCAACTTGTTCTAGAAAGGCAAATGCCGCTTCATTCATGAGAGTCGCCAAGATGCGTGGCATGACCAGTCCTACGCGATCTTCAACAATCTCACAGGCATATCCTGCAGCATTCATCAGAGATTCGATTTTGCGCAAACTATGTTCAGATGCATTGAGACCTTTAGTCAATTCAATGATGTCGGCAGAACCAGTATGATTTGGTATAAAGCCAAAGCCAATCACATCGTGTGAATCTTGTATATAATGCATGATCTCGGTTGCGGTGCATGCAAGTGTGGATGATACAATGAGTGCTTGAGGAAATTCTTCGGCAACCTCATGTATCATTGGAATCTTGAGCTCTGCCGCTACCGGCATACAATCCATGATGATATCAGGTGGTATGGTGATGTCCGTGATCGTTGAAATTACTTCATTTGAAAAAGGAATCAAATGTGGTGGCAATACCGGCAAATCAGACATGCTAAAGAGATGTGCATCATCAAATGAAAGATAAATACTGAAAGGAATTTCTCTGTCTCTTAATCTAATTGCCATTTCTGCAGAATGACGAGATCCGCCAAGTAGGAGAATTGATGTTCTTTTATCTTCTAATGTATAAATCGCCATTGCTTCAATCACTTAATGGGGTAAATCTTTGGGGCAAAGTATGGACAAAATACGGTAATTTTGACGGCCTTCCAAAGTGAAGGTCATGCTTTATTCCTTCAATTGAGTTTCTACATGAGCACGCTTGCAAAACGCATTATCATGGGCATAATCGGAATACCATTCATGATTTGGATGGTCATTCTTGGTTCTCCGTATTTTACCATCTTTTTTGCTATCGTTGCCGTGCTTGCATTGAGAGAATTATATATGCTTCTCTCGGCAAAGGGATTCGCTCCGCATCCGATGATTGGGATGATTACGGGATTTGTGTGGATGCTATTACTGGACTTTGCCGGTGAACAATCCGCATTTCTCTTATTGCTTGTCTTATCACTTGCCGGATTATCGACCCTTTCCCTCGAACTTGTCAATTCCTATGAAGAAAAACATGCTCCGCCGGCAGGTTCTGTTGTGTCCACTCTAGGTGCAATTGTATATGTGCCTGTGATGCTTTCCAATGTGATTGCTTTGCGAGAATTTGAAGTACAAGGTCATTTTGCACCATATTTTGCACAAATGAGCATGGAAGCTGGTTCAGCATTGGTGATCTTACTCTTTATCGGTGTTTGGGCAGGTGATACTTTTGCCTATTTTGGTGGCATGGCTTTTGGAAAAAGACCACTCATGTCACATATCAGTCCGAAAAAAACAATTGAAGGGGCAATCATCGGATTTTTGGGAACAATCCTTACAATGTTGGCGGGATCATATTTTCTCATGCCGGCATTTCCATTATGGCTCATGCTTATTGGATCAGTCTTGATTGGTTTATTTGCTCCGATAGGAGATTTGGTGGAATCCATGATTAAAAGAGATGCTCATGTAAAAGATAGCTCGGAGCTTATTCCAGGACATGGTGGTGCTTTTGATAGATTTGACAGCATGCTGTTTGCCGCACCAATCTTTTATGGATTCATAAAGATAATTTCAATGTGGATGTGATCAACTGCTTGCGCCATTATAACGTTTGAGGGCAAAAGAGAAGAATCTCACTGATGTAATGGACATTATTAAGGTTACAATAACCATGATAATGAACATTTCCACGGAAGCGGTATTGAAGAGCATGGAAGAGGGGACGGATGCAATCAAAGAAAGAGGGAAAATCGTGATGAAAATTCGGCGCATCGCGGAATTATATATGCCATCGGGTCTCATGGCAATTTGATACAATGCATAAAAGATGCTTTGTACGCCGGAGGCATTCACGAAAAAGAAGGACATATTTCCGACGATTGTTTCGAGTGAAAACAAAATGATAGATCCGCAAATCAGACCCACAAACCAACCAATCCATTGCAATGCAGATATGGACTGATCATGCATCAATAATCCCATGATGAAAATGATGATGCTGACCCCGACATTCACCATCGAAGCTGTATTGATGAATCGGAAATAACTCAAGAATAATGGCGACACGGGTTTTAGAAGAAAGAAATCTAATTCACCTGTATTTACATGTCTTGGAAAATGCCAGAAATTTGAAGCAACCAGCATCATATTGAAAGAGTCAACGATGAATAATGTTCCCAAAAACAAATAGGCCTCGCTTCTAGAAAGTCCGGCAAATGCCGGGGTATACATAAACATCACTTCAAAAAATCCGATTTGAACAGCGCACCAAATAATGTCAACCATCACTTGCAATGCATAATGCAAACGGAACTCCATGTCTCGCGAAAGACAATTCTTGAAAAGTGTTATCCATAGTCGAAAGAGATGCATGTCAGCGTATGTCCGGAATGAATTCCTTCATAGCCAAATACAATTCCCATGTGGCTTTTACATCACGAAGACAATATTCAGATATGATGTCATATTTGCCTTCTGCATATAATTCACCAACTCTCGAGCCGTCCACTCCAGCTTCTTTTGGGGATTGCACGCCAAAAGCTTTAGCCACAAAATCAAAATTATATCTTCGAGTTGCGCCTGATTGCTGAGGATTGAAGAAGCATAATTCGTCGAGCAAATCAGTATGTGAATCACGATAATTGAATCTTGTGCCTTGCATGAGATTGAATTGTGGCTTTACTTTGAGTAGTGCTGATCGAAGCATTACAAATGGGGCATCAAATCCACGACCATTGAATGTGATTAAATGCGGCGATGGATAGATTGTGAGCAATTTCCAGAAGTTCTCCAGTAATTTCACTTCACTACAGAGCACCATTTTATTTCCTGATGGTAAATCCTCGGTTTTCATTTCACCTTCAGGCATGGCCGGATCTGTCATGAATGCGCCACTTCTTACTTCCGTCCAGCCATCTTCTGCCTTTTGCATGACTTTCAATCCAAGCGTTATGATTTGGCCTGTTAAGGGTGAAAGAGCCATTTCATTGATTTTCTTTTCACGCAATTCGTCCGTGCTTGCCCCGCGGAGAAGATATTCTTGTCTTGCTTCATCGAAAGAATCAATGGGCAAGCCCGCTGTTTCAATATCATAAACGATATAGGTTTTTCCACTCATGTCTAACTCCTGAAATGATTGGCAAAGATACGCAAAATGACATATCTCATTTCTCGCAAGTTTGTCCGAAAGGACTACATAGTTCATAAAGTTGCAAAACATCGATTCCGTATATTCGCATTGCAGCATATTTCCGGCTTTAATTCATGAGCGCTAGGCAAAGTCAAAAAGGACAATCTCGCGGAGAGGATGATCAGCAAATTTCCATGGAATTTGTCTTCCCTCCGAATAGACTCAAATTCATGTTTGGGCTATTTCTCTTTTTATTCTCAATTGCATTGATTCGCATATTTTATGTGCAGGTGATCAAGGCCGATGAAATCATGAATAAAAAGAGAAGTCAGCATATGGTGCCTGTTACTTTGCAAGCACAAAGAGGGGAGATTCTTGATAGAAATGGCAGGGTGATCGTAGCGAATGTAAAGGCAATGACTTATGCAGTTGATATCACAAAAGTCAAAAACAAAAAAGGAATTGCAACCGCACTTTCACTCGCAATTGGTGAATCAATTGAGTACTGGATGGATAAGATCAATCACGGAGTAAAAGAGTTTTCTTATTTGGCAAGGGATGTGACGGCTAGACATATCATGCTGGACACCATTCGTGATCCGGGTTTTATCAAGATTCCAACCTATCGAAGAAGTTATGTATATGGCTCTGGAGCCGCTCAAATAGTGGGTTTTACGGATCCTGACAAAAAAGGTACTGCAGGCCTTGAACTCATGCTAGATTCATTGTTCAGAGGAATCAATGGCAAAACATTCATGAGAAGAGATGCTGTAAATAATTTGTACTACTCTCATGAAATTCCGGTGCAAGAACCTCGTACTGGAAATGCAGTGCAATTGACTTTGGACATTGAACTTCAGAGAATTGCCGAATATGAATTGGCTGAAGGAGTCAATTCTTCTCAAGCGGAAGGAGGAACCGTAATTGCTCTGGAACCTTCGACGGGAGAGGTCCTAGCGATTGCTTCATGGCCAACATATAATCCGACCAATCCCCAAAATGCGCCATCGGATGCCAAGCGGATTCACGGTATCACCGATATGTATGAACCTGGTTCCACATTTAAACTTGTCACAGCAGGTGCAGCATTAGAGGAGGGTATCATCAATCCTGATTCATGGGTCAATGGAATGAATGGCACACTTCGAGTCGGTGATTATGAAATCAAGGATTCGCATCCAATTGGGAAGGTTCGATTCACTGAAGCATTAGAGCAATCCAGTAATATCGTATTCGCCAAATTATCCGAAAAGATAGATGATTTCAAGTTTTACAAGTATGCCAGAGATTTTGGATTTGGAATAGCATTGGGAATTGATTTCCCCGGTGAAGCTCCCGGCATTTTGAAAAGACCAAAACAATTCAGCAAGACAACCAAAAAATTCATGGCTTATGGTTATGAACTTGGTGCAACTGCATTACAAATGGTCAATGCATTTTCCACTATAGCAAATGGTGGTGAGATGATGCGACCATTCATGGTAAAGAAAATCATCGGTCCCGATGAGAATGTGATTTCAGAAACGAAAGTACAAAGAATAAGAACCGTTCTTTCAAAAAAAACCGCAAAAACCCTGACATATATGCTTAAGCGCGTTGTTGAATATGGAACGGGTAAAGAGGCAAGAATTACAGGAATGCCAATTGCCGGTAAAACAGGAACGGCTCAGCAATTGGTGAATGGACAATATTCCAAGCAAGATTATACTGCTTCATTTGTGGGATATTTCCCTGCTGATGCGCCAAAGGTTGCGATGATAGTCATGCTCCATAAACCCAAATCCTCCATTTATGGAGGGGCCACATCTGCTCCGATTTTCAAGAAAATTGCACAAAAATGGATAACTGCATCTCGCATTCCGGTTGAAGACATAGAAAGAACGAATGAGGGGGCAAGACAAAGAATACAAGATTCTGCAATTGTTCCTGATTTGCGCGGACTCTCTATAGATCATGCACAAGAGATATTACAACATATTGGATTACGCATCAAAGGTGCTGATCATGGAATCATCATCAATCAAACTATTCCGGAAGGAACATGGTTGGAAAAAGGCAAGAGCATCAAAGTGAGTACGCAAGATGCCATGCTCGATGGAAAACAAGCCAAGACATTTTTATTGAAAGACACAAGCGCAAACATCAAGCAAGTACCAGGTAAACCTACCATACTCAAGCCAATGCCCGATGTACGAGGAATGAGCATTCGGCGCGCATTGTCCGTATTGCATGCTTCTGGATATAAAGCTCGACTGACAGGAAAGGGAAAAGTGATTTCACAAATGCGCTCAAAAACAAATCCGAAGGAATGTATTCTTCAAGCCCAATGATCAACCGCGAGGATGATAGGTCTTATGCACCTGTCGAATGAATTCGCGGTCGATATGCGTATAAATTTGCGTGGTGCTGATATCTGAATGACCCAGCATTTCCTGCAATGCACGGAGATCCGCGCCTCCCTCAAGCAAATGTGTTGCAAATGAATGTCTGAATGTATGTGGATGCACATGCTTTTCTATACCAGCATCCATCGTGGCTTTGCTGACGATATTCCAAACGCTCATTCTTGAAATTCCCGTACCTCTCTGATTCAAAAAGAGAATGTCATTTGTTGAAACCCCGTATTTCATGAAATGAGATCTGACCTCCACTTGATATGTTCCAACCCATTCCAATGCAGAACTTCCAATCGGAACGATTCTTTCTTTTGAACCTTTGCCAAAGACTCGAATCACTTCTTGCTCCAAAAGCATGTCTCTTTGTTTGATTCCACATAATTCAGAAACACGAAGACCACATGCATACAGTAATTCAAGCATGGCTCTATCTCGAATGCCTGCTTTTGTGGTGATATCGGGTTGCTCCAGAATGGAAAGCATTTCATCAATGGAAAGTGTATCCGGCAAACTTCTTCGTGACTTGGGCAATTCGGCTTTTTCGGTGATATCAGTGTCAATGACTTTATTAGAAAACAAAAAGGAGAAAAATCCGCGAAGTGAAGACAATGTTCTTGTGCGAGATGATAATGCAAGGCCCAATTCTTCGAGCATCAACAGGAAAGAATGTATATGTTGAATTTCAATGAGTGCATATTTCTCAATTCCCTGATGAACAATAAAGCTGCTAAATCTCTCGATATCAAACATATATGCCGAAACATGATTGCATCTCTCTCTTCAGTGAAAGAGGAATCTGTGCGGATGATTCATCCATCAATGTCTATCAGGAGTAATAATTTGGTGAGGCCTTTGTGACAACAACATCATGTGGATGCGATTCTTTGAGTCCGGCACCGGTTATCTTCACAAATCGAGCATGTTCTTGCAATTCAGGGATGGTACCGCAACCACAATATCCCATTGATGCGCGTAAACCACCGGTCAATTGATAAATGGTATCACTTGCATTTCCTTTGAATGGAACTCTTCCTTCAATCCCTTCGGGAACGAGCTTTGCAAGACCATCTTCCATGTCCTGAAAATATCTGTCCGCCGAGCCCTGTTGCATTGCACCGAGTGAGCCCATGCCACGATACATCTTATATGCACGACCTTCCAGCAGAATTTTCTCGCCGGGCGATTCTTCATGTCCTGCAAGCATCCCACCAATCATTACGCAATCTGCACCGGCGGCAATGGCTTTTGCAACATCGCCTGTTTGTTTTATTCCGCCATCTGCTATGACAGGAACACCATGTGTATGTGCTTCCGAGGCAGCTTCCATGATGGCAGTAAGTTGAGGAACTCCAACGCCTGCAATGATGCGTGTTGTACATATGCTTCCGGGACCAATTCCTACTTTCACGCCATCTGCTCCAGCTTCAATCATTGCTTTTGCCGCATCGGCAGTACCAATATTCCCACCAATGATTTGAAGTGTTGGAAATGTAGATTTTACCGCACGAATCATGTCCAAAACGCCGCGAGAATGACCGTGTGCAGTATCGATGATGACAATGTCCACGCCGGCTTCATGGAGTGCTTTCACTCTATCCATTGTATCGCCTGTGATGCCCACTGCCGCACCGACTCTTAATCTTCCCAATTCATCTTTGCATGCATTCGGGTATTTCTTCTTTTTCTGAATGTCCTTGAAGGTTATGAGTCCTTGCAATTGACCTTTCTCATCAACCACGGGTAATTTTTCTATGCGATGCTTCTCGAGAATCTGCTCAGCTTCTTCGAGAGTAGTGCCCAAAGGCGCAGTGACGATATTGTCTTTGGTCATCAATTCAGAAATTAACTGCGAGCCATTTGTTTTGAAACGCAAATCGCGATTTGTGGCAATACCAATCAATGCACCTGAATCATCAATAACCGGAAAACCCGCGATTTTGTATTTGGCCATCAAGGTGAGAGCATCAAGGGCGGTATTATCAGCTTTGAGGGTAATCGGATTGCGAATCATTCCACTTTCTGAGCGTTTCACTTTATCCACTTCGTCTGCTTGGGCTTTGATCGACATGTTTTTGTGAATAATGCCGATTCCACCTTCCCGAGCAAGGGCAATGGCCATTTCGGACTCGGTAACTGTATCCATTGCGGCAGAAATCACCGGAATATTCAGTGTGATATTCTTTGTAATCCGTGTTTTGAGCGAAGTTTCGCGTGGCAATACCTCTGAATAACGAGGAATAAGTAATACATCATCAAAAGTGATGCCTTCGGAAATGATCTTTGAATTCATGAATTTCGGTGACCGGAAGGAGTGGAACATCATGAGTGCGAAGAACTTTCGCAACTCTATCCTCACGTAATTTACGGAATATCCCCTAATTTTGAAGTTTCGGAATGAACGATTCTTGTGAAATATTCGTTATCATGCCGACTCAATATTCAAATTTGGCAAAAACATGAATGATATACAGTCTTTGTATCAGCAAATGATACTGGATCACAATAAGAATCCTCGGAATTTTCGTGGATTGGATGATCCCACTCATTGCGCTGAAGGACATAATCCACTTTGCGGTGATGAAGTCACGATTTTCATGAACATCAACGATGGCATCATCGAAGACATCACCTTCAAAGGTTCGGGCTGTGCCATAGCAACCTCTTCTGCTTCAATCATGACTACGGTTTTGAAAGGCAGAACAGTTCAAGAAGCAGAGGAATTTTTCAAGCAATTTCATGGTATTGTCACGGCATCAATGGATGAAACCATTGAAACGGATGAACTTGGTAAAATGGCTGTATTCACCGGCGTCCGTGAATTTCCCGCCAGAGTGAAATGCGCTTCATTGGCTTGGCATACGATGAATAATGCCATGCATGGCGAAACAAATGTCAGCACTGAATAATTGTATCCACAACATCTCATCATATGAAACAATTTGTCTCTCTCAAACTTGATGATACTGAAAATCATCAAGTTCCAAAACAAGAAGCCATGCCGTCTTCAGATGCACCGGTGGTGGATCGCATCATTGCGGCAATCAAAACAGTCTATGATCCTGAAATCCCCGTGGATATTTTTTCTCTCGGCTTGATTTATTCCGTTCGTTTCCATGAAAACACAAAAAAGGCGGAAGTGATCATGACTCTGACATCTCCCGGATGTTTTGCTGCCGGACTGATACCGGGTCAAGTGGAACAGAATTGGGCTTTTGGTAATCGGTATTTGAATTGACATTATTTAACATTGGAATTTTCATGTTCAGAAATCTTACAGTATCTGCAATCAAAAGATTGACCCCGCAGTCCATTGCCATTTCATTTGCAATTCCGGAAGAATTTCGGGAGGAATTTGCGTACATACCCGGACAATACATAACACTGAAGGCCGAGGTATCTGGACAAAAAGCAAATCGGGCTTACTCATTATGTTCATCGCCATATACCGGCGAACCACTCACCATAGGCGTGAAGCAAACCGAGGGCGGACTGGTTTCCACATATCTAAACAATGACTTGAATATTGGAGATATTCTTCAAATCATGAAGCCGATGGGTAATTTCACTTTAAAGGTGAATTCTGATGCTTCAAGGCATATCGTACTGATTGGTGGTGGAAGCGGCATCACGCCGCTTTTGTCAATTGCGAAAAGCGTATTGCTCAAAGAACCACATTCAACTGTCACTTTGCTCTATGGAAATCGTGATCAAGCATCCATCATGTTCTCGGATGAATTGAATGAGCTTCAGTCACAGTATCCTGCTTTGAAAGTACAGCATGTTCTCGAACAAGGATCTGAAGAATTAAAAGGCGTGCTCAGCATTGAAATGCTTGAAGCATTACTCAGTCCATTTGTTTCTGATGATCATGCTGAATTTTATATCTGTGGTCCCGCTCCCGTGATGTCTAATGCAGAGTCGGTGCTTACAGCGCATAATATTCCTGCCGGACGTATTCATAGAGAATTCTTTACGGCTCCAATTTCTGTTGATGAAGATACGGTGAGCCCGGAAGAATCAACGGAAGAAAAACAGATTTCCGTGAAATTGTATGGTCGATCCTATGATATAACAGTCAATCCGGGCGAGACTATTTTGGAAGCCGGAATCAGACAACAACTTGATCCACCTTATGCATGTCAGATTGCTGCATGTTGTACATGTAGAGCGAAACTTCGCACGGGTAAAGTGCATATGGAGAGTAGAGAAGCATTGACCGATGATGAAATTGAGGAAGGATATATCCTTACTTGCCAGGCACATCCTTTGACAGATGATGTACTTGTAGATTTTGATGGTTAATATCTTCGTGCTTGATGAATCCTTGAGCATGACTATTTTTGTGGCATGCTCTTTTTTTTATGCAATAAATCTCCCAATGTCATGAATCATATACCTATTCTTGTCCTCTTCCTTCTTTCTGTATCCTTTCTTCATGCTGATGAGAGAGTAAAGAGAATACAATCCCATGTGCAGTATTTGTCATCGGATTCTCTGGAAGGAAGAGCTCCTGGAACAAAAGGAAATATTCTTGCGGCTGAATATATCAAGAAGCAATTCAAAAATATTGGCTTAAAACCTTATAATCAATCCGATTATTTTCAAGAATTTTCAATTGTCACCGATATTCTTTTGAATACCAAAGGAAATGCACTTTCGATTTCTCATGGAAAAAAGGAACATGCACTAAAAGTTCAAACGGAATTCATTCCTCTCGGAATCAGTGATACAGGAATGGCTCAATGTCCAATTGTCTTTGCGGGATATGGTATTTCTTCACCGGCTGATAATTATGATGATTATGCCGGAATTGATGTGAAAAATGCTCTTGTGATTGTCTTGCGAGGCGCTCCGGAACAGGATAGTCCACATGGTAATCTCACACAATTTGCCGGTTTGAGAAGCAAGGCAATGACAGCCAAAGAGAAGGGTGCAAAGGCATTGTTATGCGTTTCAGGTGATCAATTTCCTGATTCACTCATGCCATTGCGTTTCGAGCAAGGCGGAAAAGTGGATGGTATGCTCATACTGAATGCACTCACATCCACAGTGGAAGCGCATTTGCCGGAATTAAAAGTGACTTCTTTGGAGAAAGAAATCAAGTCAACTAAAAAACCCGCAAGTAAGATCATTGCTGATTATTTCATGAATATTCATGTTTCTTTGTCTGAGAAAAAAGTACAAACTTCCAATGTCATCGGATATATTCCCGGTACTGATTCATCCAAAAAAAATGAAATGATAGTAATAGGCGCTCACTTTGATCACTTGGGATGGGGTGGCGAAGGTTCGGGTACATTGGCAAGTACGAAAGAAAGTGTCATTCATCATGGCGCGGATGATAATGCTTCCGGTACAGCCGGCATGATTGAAACAGCAGAGGCAATTGCCAAGAATCCATTGAAAAGACCTGTCATGTTCATTGGATTTACAGCTGAAGAACGAGGACTTTTGGGTTCTGCACATTTCGTGAAGAATCCCACGATAGGTCTTGACAGTATTGCAATGATGATAAACATGGACATGATCGGAAGATTAAAAGATGGAAAATTGAATATTGGTGGTATTGGTACTTCCTCACAATTCAAAACCATTGTGGATTCAATCGGCAAATTGCATCCTTTGACATTATCTTATACCGAAGATGGTTTCGGTCCGAGTGATCATGCATCCTTTTATGGAAAGGAAAAGCCGGTACTCTTTTTCTTTACAGGTTTGCATGGTGATTATCATCGTCCGAGCGATACTTGGGAAAAAATCAATTATGATGGAGAAAACACTATTGTACAAATGGTTATACAAACACTTGATGCGATTGATGCAAAGAATCAAAAACCCGATTATATAAAAGTAAAATCAAGCGCTCAGCCCGGACAAGCAATGTCTTTCAAAGTATCACTCGGCATCACTCCTGATTATAGCGATCATCCGAAAGGTATGAGAATCACAGGTGTAAGGGAAGGAGGAGCGGGTGAAAAAGCAGGGCTGATTGCCGATGACATCATCGTTAAATTGGGCTCAACTGTCATTAAAAATGTATATGATTATACTTTTGCATTGGGCAAATTCAAAGCCGGAGATTCAACGAATGTGACTGTACTGCGTGGTCCTCGCGAAGACAAAGAAGTTGAATTGCAAGTGACTTTTCCGGCGAAGAAGTAAGACTCAATTTACATTGCATTGATGAGATGCCTGATACTTTGTTCTCCATTGAGATAATCTATGGCAATCAAATCGAATCTACATGGTTTATCGTTGATTTTATTGATATACAAATATCCTTCGGCAACTCGTTTGATGGACTTGATTTTCTTTGATGTTATCGAGGACTCAGGTGCCCCAAATGCATGATGCGTACGAGCTTTCACTTCGATGAAAATAAGCATGCCCTGAAATTCGGAAATGATGTCAATTTCACCCACTCTTCCGAATGTGAAATTTTTCTTGATGACTTGATAACCCAATTCTTCAATATATCTCACGGCAATATCTTCGGCGATATTCCCCGCCTTGCGTTTGTCCATGCGATTCCCCTGATGATCTTCACTACTTTATACGAGACTTCCTACCAATGTTGCGCTTGAAGTCTTTTCGATTTTGACTGAAATGATGTCTCCAATCACATATGGAGTATGTTCATTCTGAGGTACAATTGTGATCTTATTTGTATCTGTTCTTCCTTGCCATTCCATTGGATTTTTCTTGCTCGGTCCTTCAATCAAAATATGCTCAATCTTGCCGATCAAACCTTGATTGATTTCTCGAGCGATTGCATTTTGTTGATTGATGATTTCATTGAGTCTGCGAATTTTGACTTCATCAGGAATATCGTCACCCATTTTCCAAGCTTTAGTTCTTTCGCGTGGTGAATATTTGAACATATATGCACCATCATATCTGACTTTTCGCATGAGTTCCATGGTTTGTTCATGGTCTTCTTCAGTTTCTGTTGGGAATCCGGTGATGATATCTGTCGAAAGCGCACAATCTGGCATGAGTTTCTTGATCATCTCGATTCGCTCATAATAATGCTCAACGGGATGCGTACGATTCATGAGTGAAAGAATGCGATTGGATCCGGATTGTACTGGAAGATGGATATACTTACAGATATTGTCATGCATTGCCATGGTTTCAATCAATTGATCACTCATGTCCTGAGGATGTGAAGTGGTATAACGAATTCGCATACCGGGAACTGCTTTTGCACATGCATCAAGAAGTTCCGCAAAATTCTTTCCGGAATGTTCATCTCGATAACTGTTGACATTCTGACCAAGCAAAGTGATTTCCTTAAATCCTTGATCATGGAGTGCTTTTGCCTCATCCACGATAGATGCGAATGCTCGAGAACGCTCGCGTCCTCTCGTGAAAGGTACTACGCAATAGGTGCAGAATTTGTCACATCCACGCATGATGGAAACCCAAGCGCTGATGCCTTCAGTTCTGAAAGGAAGAATATCATCATATGTCTCAACGCGACTGAGTTTTACGGCAATTCCTTTTTCACCGGAATATGCCTTAGAAATAAGCTCAGGAACAGTTCTGTATTCATCAGGTCCGACAACCAAATCGACCAATTCTTTTTCAAGAAGGGTTTCGCGAAGTCTTTCAGCCATGCAACCTAGAATGCCCACAACCAAATCACGATTGCGCTTTTTGTAATACTTCAAGTGATTCAATCTCTCGTGAATCTTCTTTTCTGCATTATCACGAATGGCGCAAGTGTTTAACAATATGACATCAGCAGATTCCGGTTTGTCCGTCATTGCATATCCATGATTATTCATCACGCCTTGCACAATCTCAGTATCATTTACATTCATCTGACAGCCATACGTTTCAACATATAACTTTAGCTGATGAGTTGGATTTGTTCCTGAGATGATGGGCTTTTCCGCTTGTATGTCTTGAAGTATTGGAAGCTCGAGCATAATTATTCCGATCTAATTGTATGTGAGTTGCAAAGATAATAAAATGAAAGCAGTTATATGCGTCAATGCACCCCGCAAAACCCACTAATTGAGCACTGTATTATCATATACAATAGGCTTTTCCACATTCGGTTGTGGATAACAAGTGCACTTCTTCACATGCTATAATCAGCATGTCGAAAATCATAAATAAATACTACTTTTGCAGTCCAAAACAGATAGGATTTACCATGGATTATTCAGATCAAATGCCGGTGCCTTCAGGGAAACGCAAAGATTCCCGAGAGGGGAATATGAATGTTCCCATGCATTATGATACATTGATCGGGAAGATTCCACCGCATTCCATGGATGCCGAAATGGCCGTATTGGGGGCCATGCTTTTGGATAGAGCCGCCATACCCAAAGTTATCGAAATCCTCAAACCGGAAGCATTCTATAAAGAATCTCATCGCATCATGTATGATGCCATGCTGAAACTCTTTACCAAAGCCGTGAATGTGGATATCACGACTCTTGCGGAGGAATTACGTAGACTCGGTGTTTTGGAGCAAATCGGTGGAACATATGCAGTGATTGAAGTCACATCTATGGTTCCCACTGCAGCGAATGTAGAATATTATGCTCGCATTGTGTTGGAGCGATATATAAAACGCTCTCTTATTTCCGTGGCAGGTGAAATTCTGGTGCATGCATATGATGAAACCACGGATGCGCTTGAGGAAGTGGATTCAGCGGAATCAAAAATCTTTCAAATTGCAGAACAAAGACTGGGCAAGAGCTTCATGACCATGAAGGAAATTGCTCATGATACTTTTAATATGCTCATGAAATTCAATGAGCAGGATTCAAAATCAGGAATTACCGGACTTGCTTCGGGTTTTACGAAACTTGATGATATGTTGGGAGGTTTTCAGGATTCGGATTTGGTGATTATTGCTGCAAGACCATCTATGGGGAAAACAGCATTTGCATTGAGCATTGCGCGAAATATTGCCGTTGAATTCAAGCAACCTGTTGCATTTTTCTCGATAGAAATGGCCGCAAATCAGCTCATGATACGCCTTTTGAGTGCAGAGGCGAGAGTGAATGCACATGATATGCGTACAAATCGCATTCAAAAATCAGATATGGCCAAGATTTCTTCATCGATTGATGTGTTGTCTGAATCGCCATTATTGATTGATGATAGTGCAACGCTCACGGTGATGGAGATCCGCGCGAAATGCCGAAGACTCAAAGCTGAACACGACATAAAACTCATCATTGTGGATTATTTGCAATTTGTTTCTCCTCCCAAAGCTGAGAGTAGAGAAAGAGAAATTTCAGTGATTTCTAGATCGCTCAAACAAATTGCGAAAGAATTGAATATACCGGTGATTGCACTTTCGCAACTTAATCGCGGTGTTGAATCAAGAGCTGATAAAAGACCGATGCTCTCAGATTTGCGTGAATCGGGATCCATCGAGCAAGATGCAGATGTTGTTATGTTCGTGAACAGACCTGAGCAATATGGCATTCTCACATGGGAAGATGGTTCTTCCACCGAAGGCACCGCGGAGATCATCATTGCAAAACAAAGAAATGGTCCTGTCGGCGATATCCGTTTGGCCTATCTCAAGAGTTTTGCACGCTTTGAAAATTTATCCATTCAATTCGATGAACCTCCCGGATTTATTGGTTCCGGTACGGCATTGGATGATATCGATTTTTAATTTTGAGGATTATATGAAACATCAAGAATTGGCCATTGACGGCATGTCTTGCGGACATTGCGTGAAGGCACTCACAAAAGAATTGACAGCGATCAAAGGCTTGAATGTGCAAGAAGTCAGCATTGGAAAGGCAGTCATAGATTATGATCAAGAATTGGTCTCCGATGAAGATATTTTGCAAGCGATCGATGAAGCAGGATTTCGATTGGCGATGGGATGAAGCGAATTGCGATCATCCTCGCAATTCTGATTTCTTGTCTTTATAAAGAGATGAGAGCAACCGATATTCCTGTGCAAGGCATGACAATCGGACTTCAAGCAGGTGACAATGGTAAAGCCATCGAGGCAACTTACAGTTATGGAAGTTTAGTCTATTGGCCAAAAAGTACTTTTATCAAGGGTCTTGGGACGATTTCAGCGGGAATTGAAACAGGACCTTTGAATGCAGGAACATTCATCATTGCTCCAAAGATCAATTATACCATGAATTGGTTTGTTTCCTTTGGTGCATCAATGCTGTACTATACTGATTTTTCAGGTGGTTCTTTGAGATTTAGACCTGAAGTGGGGGTGTCGATGCTGGGGATGAGAGTATATCATGGGTGGAATTTCAGTGTTGATAGATATAATCCACTTCCGATGAATTCTTCGTTTTTGGGAATGAGTTATTTCGTGAAATTCTGATGCCATGCATCAATAATTGTTTTGACGGCATCCATGCCATCGGTCAATGCTGCCGGCCCCGGTTGTAAGATAATAGGTGATTTAATCTCAAAAAGCTGATTGTTCCGAATCGCATTGATGTCATTCCAGCCTACTCTTGAAGTAATTCTGTCTTTTTTTACCCCTTTTCCGCACCATGATGCCATAATAATATCAGGATTTCGCTCAATGATGATATTTGGATCAGGGATAATTCTGCTTTTTGCATCTTGAAAAACACGATGTTCAGAGAATATGTCCACTCCACCACATAATTCCACGATTTCGCTCACCCAAGAAATACCAGAGATTAATGGATCGAACCATTCTTCAAAGTAAATGCGGGGTCTGACAGATAAGCGTGAAGACTTCTCTGCCATATCTTCAATTCTTCTTTCGAGGAATGACCGGTAATCTTCGGCTTCGATACTTTTGTTGACGATTCTACCGAGCATTGAAATCATCTCCAAGATTCCATCAATCGTTCTATGATTGAAGCAATGAACTGCTATGCCATGTTGAATCAATTGCGAGCAGATATTGGCTTGAAGGTCGCTCCATGCCAGAACAAGATCGGGTTTCAGATTCAGGATTTCATTGATATTGGCATCGAGATAGGTTGAAACTTTGGGTTTGGTTTTACGAGCAATTGCCGGACGCACGGTGAATCCCGAGATGCCGATGATGAGCTCATCGGCACCTATTGCATAGAGAGTTTCAGTTGTTTCTTCAGTAAGACAGATGATTCTCATGATCACAAACTCGCTTGTCTAACCCTTTCAAACAAGATGATGGATGCGGCAGCGGAAGCATTCAGAGATTCCACATTGCCATGCATTGGAATACGAATCAATCTTGTGCATTCTTTGCGAATGGCAGGTCTCATGCCTTTTCCTTCGCTTCCAATAACGAGAATGGTGGGAGCCGAGAAGATGCCCATTTCCGTATAATTGAGCTCGGCAGATCCATCAGTTCCGATGATTTCATAACCGGCAGCTTTGCAATTACGAAGAGCAACAACCAGTGAATCCACCTTTGAAACAGGGAGGAATTCCATTGCTCCGGCGGCAGATTTGAAGGTAGCAGGAGTGATTGGAGCTGAATTTTCAGTCGGAATGATCATGCCTGAAGCACCAGCACATTCGGCAGATCGAGCTATTGCACCTACATTATGAGGATCATTGATTTCATCAAGCGCAATGATCAGTGGATTTGGCATCCCTGACAATCCTGCATCCAGAAGATCGAAAAGATCGAGATAATCGATCATTGTTGTAAGAGCAATCACACCTTGTGATGACCCCCTTTCAAGAGGGATGCGGCGTTCCATGTCATTGAATTTCATTTTATCGGCAATGGCGCAAGCTACATTTGACTGCCTTGCCTTCATTCGTATTTCCTCAATTGCATCGCCGGAGGCGCCATATTG
>JBEEPK010000044.1:0-16095 GCA_041191145.1 Bacteroidota bacterium | reverse complement strand
ATAAAATGCGATATCTAGCGAGTCTTTTTTGTTCCGCGAAACCAATGGGAAATCTCTTTTGATCAGACTGTTCATTTGCATTCTGAATCAAAGCTGTCCATGCATTGTCTGCACCCCAAAAAGCCGATGACAAATTCATTGCAAGTTGTGATTTTGATTCAATGAATTGTCTGAGGATTGTGTCTTGTTCAATCAAAAACACTTCATTGAGTCCGGCTTTCAATGATTGTTCTAGTGAGAAAATTACTGCAGTGTCTTTGCCCATTCTTGCCTGACAAGATGCAAGATGAACGAAAGCTTGAGCATCTCTTGGCATTGCGAGAGTCCATATATCGAAATGCTGAATGGCTTTGGCATATTCACCAAGAATCATCGCTTCTTTTCCTTTCTGGAAAGCCGAGCGAAGATCAGGAGTTTGAGAGTAGGAAGAGAAAAATGGAATCAGAAGGAAGAAGAAATATATCCCCGATAGCAAGACCCTTTCAGTTCGGGTATGAACATAGCGTGCCCGGAACAGGACTTGAACCTGCACATCCTTTCGAATACTACAACCTGAATATAGCGCGTCTGCCAATTTCGCCATCCGGGCAAATAAATTTGTGATGCGAATTTACAAAAAAATACCATTTTTGTCCTCTCAATAGCCATTTCTCAATATTCTTCTCAATCATTGCAAGTCATTGTATCATTCATATTGCTTTTATCAATGAGTATTCCTTTTACAGGAACCATGATGTATTTGCAACATGAAAAAGGAATTGCAAAACATGTAATGAGTGAATATCTTCAAGCATATGCAAAGAAAGATGTGGTTGATATCATAATACACAAAGATCAAATTCATACAATTCTCGCATGGGAACATGAAAGAGAATTTGAATTTGTGGGTGAAATGTATGATGTTATTTCATCTCAAATAATGGGTGATAGCATTATCTATCAGTGTCTACATGATGCAAAAGAAACTTCCATCAATAAGCGAATACTCTCATTCATCAAGAGTTATCTGAAAGATGAATCAGGAAGTGATGTTTCCCTAATTGTCTATTCAGATATATTTAAAGTTCTCCATCCTCCTATTACATCATTTATTGGTGAACATATTTTGATCGAAATGCGGTCAGTTTTCATCGGGTATGATCTTTCCACCAAGCCTCAATATTTCAATCAACCTTCCATTCCACCTCCAAGGATGATATAAGCTCACATAATTGATGCGGAAGTGCATCAAGCTTATTCATTTTGGAGTCAACATGAAACCCTTTTTCAGCTTCATGGTGATGTTTTGTGCTTTCACGATTGTCAATGCGCAAAAACTCACCATCATAGATGTCATTGAAAAAGAACCAATTCGGCATGCAATTATCCTCGACCATTCAACAAAAAAGTGGCATAGAGTGCATGCAGATGGTTCTATTCGATTGTCGGCACTTTCAATTAAAGACAGTTTTTCCATTCGCGCTCAAGGCTATACTTCGGTGCTTTTGAGGAAGTCTGCATTGCTTGCTTCAGATACAATTATCGCAATGAATGAGATTGGTATTTCATTGAATGATATCGTTATCGCCGCAAGTAAATGGAGTCAGCAATCTGAAGATCAATCTCAGAAAAGTATTGGAATTTCGCTGCAAGAAGTTGCATTGAAAAACCCTCAAACTGCCGCAGATTTGCTGGGTGTTTCGGGTAAAGTATTCATTCAGAAAAGTCAGCAAGGCGGTGGAAGCCCAATGATTCGCGGTTTTGCCACGAATCGATTGCTTTATAGCATTGATGGAATTCGCATGAATACCGCAATTTTCAGATCGGGGAATATTCAGAATGTGATTTCACTTGATCCATATGCAATTGAAAGAACAGAAGTGCTATTCGGTCCGGGATCGGTGATTTATGGGAGCGATGCAATTGGTGGTGTAATGAGTTTTCAGACTCTATCGCCAATTCTTTCCGAAGATTCAGTTTCAGATATCCGCTGGAATATCAATTCGCGTTATTCATCAGCAAATAATGAAATGACTGGTCATGCAGATTTCAGAATCGGATGGAAAGAATTTGCAAGTGTGACAAGCATCACACATAGCAATTATGGCGATTTATATATGGGATTACATGGACCGAGTGAATATTTGCGACCCTTCTCTGTTCAGAGAATCGGTGGAAAAGATAGTATCATTCCAAATGCAGATCAACGCTTGCAAATCCCATCTGGGTATTCGCAATTGAATATTATGCAGAAAATTCTGTATACACCCCATGAAAATTGGCATATTGAATATGGTCTGCATATGTCCAAAACAAGTGCTTATGATAGATATGACAGACATATTCGCTATAACAATGGACTTCCCAGATATGGGGAATGGAAATACGGTCCGCAGCTCTGGAATATGCATGCACTCTCCATTCAACATGATGGAAATAATGTTCTCTATGATACTGTGCAATTCCGTCTAGCATATCAATTTTTTGAGGAGAGTCGCATCAGCCGGAAAATCAATTCCGATATTAGAGAGATTCGCACAGAACAAGTTGATGCATATTCATTCAATGCAGATATGCGAAAATCCATCGGTGAATTGCAATTGTATTATGGCTTAGAAGGAGTCTTGAATAATGTCACATCCACGGGCATCAATGAGAATATTCAAACAGAGATAAAAGAAATTGGCCCCGCTCGATATCCGAAATCTGATTGGCTTAGCTTTGGTGCTTATTTCACCGGAAATTATGCCATTTCGGGTCAGTCGCATATACAAGCCGGATTGCGCTATTCACATTATGCAATCAATGCGATATTCGACACGACATTTTATCCATTCCCATTCACAAAAACATCTCTTGGCAATGGATCACTCAACGGAAATATTGGCTTGGTGCATCGTCCCGCCGAGGATTTGGTGATCTCTGGAAATTTTGCCACTTCGTTTCGATCACCCAATATTGATGATATGGGAAAAGTCTTCGATATTCAAGCCGGATATGTTGTAGTGCCAAATCCCTCGCTCAAAGCTGAATATGC
Organism: Bacteroidota bacterium; assembly: GCA_041191145.1. GTDB lineage: Bacteria > Bacteroidota > Ignavibacteria > Kapaibacteriales > UBA961 > UBA961. The sequence continues at coordinate 13,079 of JBEEPK010000044.1, read as the reverse complement.
GGTAAATGCCGATATCGGCATCACAAAGATTTTTTCCGATAGAGTGAAAATCGATCTTGCCGGATATTATACCATGTTAAATGATGCATTAGTTCGTAGAGACTATACACTCAATGGAAAAGACAGCATACTATATGATGGAGAATTGAGTCGCGTTCAAGCCATTCAAAATGCTGCCACGGCTTTTGTTTGGGGCTTACAATTTGGACTTGAAGCCAAGTTTGGATATGGTTTGTCCTTTCATGCAGATATCAATCATCAAATTGGTGAGGAAGAAATGGATGATGGTACAAAATCACCTTCTCGACATGCACCTCCATTATTTGGCATGTCTTCATTGCGCTATAAAAAGGGCTCCTTTGTTGTGGATCTCGGAGTTCAATTCTCCGGTGAGCGATCCTTTGAAACGATGCCATTGGAGGAAATTGGAAAACCTGAGATCTATGCCGTGGATGTGAATGGGAAACCATATTCACCCGCTTGGTATTCACTGAGTGTAAAGGTTGGTTATGATATTCATTCTACTTTGAGAGTGAATGCAGGTATTGAGAATATAACTGATCAACGCTATAGGCCATATTCCTCAGGTATTGTGTCTCCCGGTAGAAACTTCGTTTTGTCACTTCAACTTCACTGATATTTTACACAATCCCGATTGTGACTATGTATTCGCCGTTCATTTTCTGTAAATTGCGGGAAATGAACGGTCTTTACTTTGTCGGAATGATTGATGAGCTTCGCCCGCACTATCTATAAGCGCCTCCTGTATTTCGGATTTGATGCCAAGAGATTCCTTGAAGCATTATCACCCAAAAAGTCCTCATGGTATGAGCATGATTTCCTTGAATTGAAGAAACAAAAGGGAAGTGATCAGACTTTTTATCTCGGAACGCCATTTCCGATTTTGACAGATAAGGATGATCAAGGCGGAGTGATGAAAGGACATTATTTCCACCAAGATCTCTTCATCGCAAGAAAAATTCATGAAGCTAAACCGGTAAAACATGTTGATATCGGCTCCAGAACAGATGGCTTCATTGCGCATGTTGCATCGTATCGACACATTGAATTGCTCGATATAAGACCCATTGAAAGTTCGGTGAAAAATATCTCTTTCAGGCAAGCGAATCTCATGGAATTACCTGAAGATCTATTGAATTATACTGATTCAATTTCTTCGCTTCATGCAATTGAGCACTTCGGTTTGGGACGATATGGCGATCCAATAGATTATTGGGGATATCTGAAAGCGATTCAGAATATTACGATGATGCTCAAACAGGGAGGGACCTTCTATTTCTCGGTTCCAATCGGGCCTCAAAGAATTGAATTCAATGCACATCGCGTGTTTTCGCTAGCTTACTTGCGAAATCTATTCAGCCAAGAATATGATATTTCTTCATTCTCTTATGTCGATGATGCCGGAGAATTCTATGAAGACATTCATTTGACCGATGAGATGATTGCACATAATTGTCACTGCAATTATGGTTGCGGAATTTTCATTTTGAGAAAGAAATAATCAATCTTCTAGTGGATCGGGATTATCTTGTGCAAGTCTGACATGCCCCGGATTTTTCAGTGTGAGAAAATAGAATATCAAGAGGGTTGTGACGCTCCCTACAATGAGAAAAGTTGTACTCGCACCAATCAATGACCACAAAATTCCCGTTAGAATACTCGCAATCATCAATGTGATGCTTTGAAATCCTAGAAATGTGCCAAGTGCAGTACCCAAATCCTGTGATTTACATGTATTTAAAATCCATGCCTTACTAATACCCTCGGTTGCCGATGAATATATGCCATATGCAAAAAAGAAAAAGAAGAAAGGGGTTCCGCCGGACATCAAAGCCATGCCGAAATATAGAATTGCATATGAGCATAAGCCAATGATCAACATTGCTTTGAGGCCGATGCGATCAGCCAATATGCCAAGTGGCAATGCCGTTACAGCATAGACCAAATTGTAAAAGATATAAATGGAAATAATGGAAATGTCATCCAGTCCATCATGCTTCATTTTGAGCAATAGAAAAAAATCAGAGGCATTGAAGAGAGTGAAGGAAAGCAATCCAATTACAACTTTTTTATATTCATTTGAACTATTACTCCAATAATTCAGAAAAGTAAAAGCAGATATTTCGGGTTGAGGTTTGCTAAGATGAACTTGAGAATCAGTGACAAAAAAAGTGAGTGCTACAGAGATCATTGCCGGAATGGCTGATATAAGAAATAATGCCTGATAATCTCCCGGATGATAATATAGATAACCCAAAGCAAGCAATAATCCAATAACTGCACCGGTAGTATTCATTGATCGATGAAATCCAAAGACTGTCCCTTTATGAGAATTGGTTGTTTCCGTTGATAAGATAGCATCACGAGCACCGGTTCTTATGCCTTTCCCAAAGCGATCAGCAGATCTAGCGAGTAAAATGAGAAATGGATCTCTAAATACTCCAATGATTGGCTTTGAAAAAGCAGTCAATGCATAACCAATGCGAACAAAAGGCATTCGCTTACCGGCCAAATCAGATGCTTTACCAAAATATCCTTGACTAAGGCCTGCAATTGCTTCTGCAATACCCTCCAGAATTCCAATCCACAAAATTGAAAACCCAATTGATTGCAAATAAATCGGCATGATGGGGTAAATCATTTCAGAAGTGATATCAGAAAATAAACTCACTAATGAAAGAAGCCAGATTGGTCGAGTGATATATTGTGTTATGCGATTCATGTATCACAATTTACGGTAATCGGTCAATATTCTTTACCCGACAATAGAAATGATGTGAACTCGTTACTGCACGCCGTTTATAGTATAGTATCAATCAGGAGGAATATGATTACAGAGTTGTTTAAGAGTTTGGTGAAGCAAACCACCCCAAATGGATTTGAATATCTGTTATATGATTGCATTCCAAATGCAAGAAAAGATGAATATGGAAATAGATTTGTTATTGTTGGCGATGGACCCCATACACATCTCTTTACATGTCATTTGGACACATACCCTCTAACACAAAAATCGGAAGAGATTACAATCATTGAAGATGGAGATATCATAAGAACGGATGGTAAAACATTGCTTGGTGCAGATGACAAAGCTGGTGTTACGGTATTGCTAGCAATGATAAAAGGAGGAGTTCAAGGTATCTATGGGTTCTTTCTGGCTGAAGAAGTTGGTTTGCTGGGATCTCATTTTGCAGCCAATGATACAAAATGGAAAGAACTAATGAAAGATGTAAAAGCTGTAATATCTTTTGACAGGCGTGGTACTTCATCCATCATAACGCATCAGGGCGGCAAGAAAACCTGTTCCCAAAAATATGCCAAGCTAATTCAGAAAGGATTCGCTAAGCAAGAAATTTTATTGGAACTTGATGATACAGGCAGTGCTACAGATTCTCTTAGTTTTCATAAATGTAATAGAACCTTGCAATGCACAAATATCTCAGTTGGATATTATAATGCACATTCAGTCCTTGAATATCAGGACATCGCATATCTAGAACGATTATGCAGTGCAGCAGTACATGTCGATTGGCCTATTCCGTAACTAGGATTGCGTGTCTTTACCAATCACAATTGTTCTTGCCTGTGAAAATGAAATGCGTTTTCCATATGTAAGCATACCAACGGTGAACAACTTTGCAGATACCCACAGTGAAGCAAAGATGGATACAATCAATACCAATACAGAAATCACGATCTCGCTCCAATGGGGCATCATGAGTGCTATTCTTGCGCTCATGACAGCCGGAGTAAGAAAGGGAATATAACTACATACTGTTGTGATAGTCCCTCCCGGATTTTCAATGATGACAAACATCAAAATGAATGGCAATGTAGCCAACATCACAATATACCCCGTCATGGTTTGTGCTTCTTGTTCTGTGGTAGCCAAAGAACCTAAACCTATCATGATGGACGCAAACAAGAAATATCCAAGCATAGCATAGAGAAATATCAGATGAATCGATGAAAACACAGATACTTCAACTTGTGAAAATGTTGCACCTAGCCAAGCGAATAAAAGATAGAGAGATGCTTGAATCAGACCCAAACCTCCAAGTCCAATCAATTTTCCGGACATTAATTCAAGTGGCGTAACAGATGAAAGTAATATCTCAATGATGCGATTGGTTTTTTCATCTAGAAGACTTCGTACCAATTGTTGACCCGAAAAACTCACCATGATTAATATGATGAAAATTGTTCCATAGACGCTTGCGAATTCAACTAGAAATGAACCTGACTCGGAGCTTCCATCCTTTTGTAACTTAATTGTTTTGAGATCTATACCTTTCTTTATGGCTGAAAATTCAGATTGTTTTACGCCATATAAACTCAAAAGTGAATCTTGTAATACTGTTTCAAATATGTCAGTGATTTCTTCCAGCTCCCTAGCATTACTTACATGCTGTCCATGATATTCCATTGTTTTTGATGCATAAATATCTGATGGAATCACAAACATTCCTACATAATCCTCATTCAATAGTGATTGTTGAAATGGTTTGATATCTAGAAATTTATTTGGGTCTATCTTTTTTACCGTCACATCAAATTTCTTTTCTCCACCTGTATATGTGATGCTGTCAATGCTTGGCTTCACTAATTGGCCAATCGCCTGCTGTTTATCCAAAATCAATATCTTTTTGGGTTCTTCAACCGAAACAGTCGTGAGTAATACAGGAAGTACTGAAAATACTCCCATTATCACCGGACTTAATAACATTGATAGGATAAATGCCTTGGTCTTGACTTTCTGAATGAATTCCCACCAAGCAATAGTTGAGACTGATTTCCAATTCATGATACTGTCTCCTCTGCATCTTCTATATGTTGGCGGAATAAACCAAGTAAAGTCGGACGATAGGGATTGATGCTAAGAATATCTCCGAACTCTGATGCTTTGGAAACTATTTCCTGCATGGATTTATGTTCATTCGGAAAGATCCATTGCATGTCTGATACCTTCCGATATGAATTCGGGATTTCTTCATTACATAATGTTGAATATTCAATGATCTTGTCCGATGTTCCAGAACGAAGAAGTTCATCCATTGCTCCACGCATTGCAACTTTGCCTTTGTTTAGCATAACTACCGAATCGCATAATACTTCTGCAATTCCTAATTGATGGGTACAGAAGATGATTGTCTTGCCTTGTGTTCGAAAATCTTTCACTATATCCTTAAATAATTCCTGATTCAATGGATCTAATCCTGAAAGCGGCTCATCGATGATGAGTAATTCGGGATCATGTAAAACAGATGCGATGAATTGAATCTTCTGTTGATTGCCTTTTGACAATTCCTCGATTTTTTTGTGTTTGTATTCAGGAATGAGAAAACGCTCAAGCCATCGATCAATATGTTGCTTGAGTTTCTGTTTTTCCGGATGTTTCAAGGCTCCGAGATATAGCAAAGTTTCTTGAACTGTTGATTGCTTATACAAACCCCTTTCTTCAGGCAAATATCCGAATGCACTTCGTGGAATTTCTTGAATTGGCTTTCCGTGATATGAAATACTTCCTGAATCGGAACCAAGAATACCCAATATGATGCGTATCGTTGTGGTTTTTCCTGCACCATTCGGACCTACAATACCACATATCTTTCCAGACTCTGCTGCAAAAGAGATGGAATCTAGTGCTTTGAATGTACCATATTGTTTGGAGAGTTCGGTGATGACAAGCATGAATATTCTCAGAAAAATGTTGTGCTAATACGCAGTTCAACTCAAGTGGTTACAAAAAAGGGTGGTCTAGAATTACCAAGACCACCCTTTCAATGTCATATTAATCATGCAAGATCGAATCTGTCCGCATTCATCACTTTATTCCATGCTGAAATAAAATCATTGATGAACATATTGCCTGCATTTGAAGTGGCATATACTTCGGCTAAAGCACGCAATTCGGAATTTGATCCAAAAATCAAATCAGAGCGTGTTGCAGTCCAGACTTTTTCGCCACTTGTGCGATGTGTTCCTTCAAACACTTCATTATGAGCATCAATCGGTGCCCATTTGATATTCATGTCAAGCAAATTCACAAAGAAATCATTGCTCAATGTGTCTTGCTTTGAAGTGAATACACCATGCTTGGATTGATCATAATTTGTATTCAATACGCGCATCCCACCGAGAAGAACAGTCATCTCTGGAGCGGTGAGCGTAAGCAATTGCGCTTTGTCAATGAGAAGCTCTTCTGTTGAATACACATAATTTGCTTTCTTATAATTTCTGAATCCATCAGCAATTGGCTCAAGCATTCCAAATGATTCCACATCTGTATGCTCTTGTGAAGCATCCATTCTGCCCGGTGTGAATGGTACATATACTGCATGTCCGGCATTTGCTGCTGCTTTTTCAATTGCAGCGCAGCCACCAAGAACAATGAGATCCGCCATTGATACTTGTTTGCCAGTTGCATTGAATGTGTGTTGAATTTTTTCATAGACATCTAATACTTTCGACAATTGAGCCGGATTATTCACATTCCAATAACGCTGTGGAGTAAGTCTGATACGACCACCATTCGCGCCACCACGTTTATCCGAACCACGGAATGTGGAAGCAGAAGCCCATGCTGTTGAAACAAGTTCTGAAATGGTCAAACCGGATTCAAGAATTGTGTTCTTGAGTGATGCGATATCATTAGCATCAATCACAGAATGATTCAATGCAGGAATTGGGTCTTGCCAAATCAAATCTTCACTTGGTGCTTCTGGCCCTACATAACGAGTTTTCGGACCGATATCACGATGTGTCAATTTGAACCATGCGCGAGCAAATGCATCCGCGAATTGATCAGGATTCTCAAGGAATCGACGAGAAATTTTCTCATAAGCAGGATCAAAGCGAAGTGATAAATCCGTTGTGAGCATTGTCGGTAATTGCTTTTTAGATGAGTCAAATGCATGAGGGATAGTATTCTCAGCATTTTTTGCTACCCATTGATTTGCACCTGCAGGACTCTTTGTCAATTCCCATTCATAATTGAAGAGATTCTCAAAATAATTATTGCTCCATTGTGTTGGAGTCGTAGTCCAAGTTACTTCCAAACCACTTGTAATGGCATCAGCTCCTTTGCCCGAACCAAAAGTACTTGTCCAACCCAATCCTTGCTCCTCGATTGGAGCTGCTTCAGGCTCAGGGCCAACATGTGATGTCGGACCGGCACCATGTGTTTTCCCGAATGTATGACCACCGGCTATGAGTGCAACTGTTTCTTCATCATTCATGGCCATGCGAGCGAAAGTCTCACGAATATCTTTTGCTGCCGCGATTGGATCAGGATTGCCATTCGGGCCTTCGGGATTCACATAAATGAGTCCCATCTGAACGGCTGCAAGAGGATTCTCAAGATTGCGCTCACCGGTATAGCGTCTGTCATCGAGCCAAGAACGCTCTTTACCCCAATACACATCGGTTTCAGGTTCCCACACATCAGCGCGACCACCCGCAAAACCAAAGGTCTTGAAGCCCATTGATTCAAGTGCGACATTTCCTGCAAGGATCATGAGATCTGCCCAAGAGATGCTTTGTCCATATTTCTGCTTGATTGGCCAGAGAAGTCTGCGAGCTTTATCGAGATTGGTATTATCAGGCCAGCTATTGAGCGGAGCAAAACGCTGTTGACCTGTTCCTCCGCCACCTCGACCATCACCGGTGCGATATGTACCGGCACTATGCCATGTCATACGGATGAAGAATGGACCATAATGTCCAAAATCCGCAGGCCACCAATCTTGTGAATCGGTCATGAGTGCCACAAGATCTTTCTTAAGCGCATCATAATCGAGTTTCTTGAACTCTTCGACATAATTGAAATGCTCGCCGAGTGGATTGGAAAGTGCTGAATTCTGGCGAAGAATATTGAGATTCAATTGATTGGGCCACCAATCACGATTGGATGTACCTGCGCTGTGAAAACCTTTGCTCGTGGCACCGGTTACAGGACATGCATTGTTTGATGAAATATCCATGATATAACTGTGAAATGATGAAAAATGTATTTGCTATCTAAGGTTTGCAAAGATAAGACCTTGAACATAGATGCCAAACCATCGGTTCCTAGAATGACCTTTCTATTCACAGTTAGCCATAATTAAATATTCATGAATATGGTTGCTTGAACTCCTCTTTGAGAGAATTGCATATGGGGGGCATTATAAGGAGCAAATAGAAAAACATCTCCTCTCATGTGCTTGTATTGTATGTCGAATGTAATATCCTCACTCATCTTTGCATTGATACCAAATCCCCTAGTTCCATATAAAATGAACTCATTGCTTATCATTCCTCCAATTCCAAGAGCAATATATGGCCTGACTCGCTTTCTGAATGGATAGGCACGAGCCTCGAATTGAATAGGAATGTACACTTGCTCTGCATTTACTAAAGCCCCTATTGAAGAGTAGATATCAAGATGCTTATGAAAGCGATGTGTCATGCCTGCTGAAAACATATATGTAGTAGCAAGTATCCAATCATGATCTCTTGTTTCGGATCCATAACCCATTGATTTTGGAATCATTGTAGAGGGATGCACACCTGCAGCAATCCACCATGAATTTGTTCCAATTGGTTCTACATTGAAGATTTGAGCACTTCGGGGAGATTGACCCAATAATATTGGTGAATCTGAGGCTATAACATTGCATGACATGGCAATGATGATGAGTATATACATGACTTACCCCTGAATGTATGAAAATGCTATTCAAATGGTAAGTAGTGATCTATATGTAGTTTCCTTGAATTATTGGATGAAAATGGTTTGAAAGGTTGTTCCCAATTGGATAAAATACATTCCGGTAGGTACATCATGAAAAGGAATGATGTGTGATGTGTCAGTCAATTCATCAGATAATATACACTTGCCTTCTATAGAATGCACTTGCAAGAGTAAAGTCCTTATACTCGCCGATTGAATGTGAAGGTGATTATCCTGTACAAATACTTTATAACTCTCATTTTCATACTGTATTGAACTGATGGGAAAAACCACCGTAATGAACAATGGCTTGCTCCAAGTTGATTTTCCTCTTTCATTACCTGCTCGAACTCGTACTTCATATCTAACATTATCTTTGAGATTCCTTAAAGTCAGATTGGTATTAGTAGTGATCGAATCATGATTGAATTGACTATCTGCGCTTAATACTTGAATTTCATATGTTTCTGCATTATCAACTTCTTTCCAAGAAACTGTTATGCTATCTATTGAGATATTGATGCTATCTGACATATTCGTGAATTCTGTTGCAAGTGGAATGGGCGGTAATCTGCGATATCGAATGCTGTCTGAAATGCTCCATAGACCATACCCTGATGGATTAAATGCACGAACTTTCCAATTGATTATGCCGCTTTTATCCGGCATGGAAACCATGAGCAATGTGTCAATCATCATGGAATCATCTATGAGTATTGTTCCATCAAGTTCTATCTGAATATGATATCGAGAAACAAAAGGCATTGCCTTTGACCATCTGAAAAGAATGGAATCAGTGATTATTTCTTGTGCATTTGGTTCGAGTAATGTCACAAGTCCCGGAGGATCCAGTGGTTTGGGATTAGTGATGATGAATCGCTGATCACTTGGGAAACCGCTACCCGATGAATTGACCGCTTGCACATTCCAAGAATAAGTAGCGTCGAATTCAGACAAAGCATAGGAATATAATGTATCCTTTATATCTGACTTTTTGTGAATAAGGTCATTCCCTTTTCTGAGTGTGAACACATATGATGAAATATTGCTTTGTGCGCTTTTCCACTTAAACTCAATCAGACTGTCTTTTTTCACTTTTGTGAAATTCTCTGGTACCAATGCGATTACTTGAGATGGAATAGGCAGATCGCGTGATGTGAAAGTCCAAGGACTATTCCACTGACCCCATCCTTGCGCATTCTTTGCGCGTACTTTCCAAGTATGCAATTGCGAAAATTCCAAATTTGAAATCTTGAATGTGGTATCGGACAAAGTTGAATCACTTTTGACGATTGTTCCACCTCGTAAAATCTCAATATGATACACCGCATTGCTAACTTTATTCCATCGAAATGAAATTGTATCTGTAGTGATTTTTTGTCCATACTGAGGCGCGAGCATTGTCACTTGACCAGGTGGCTGTGGTGTATTACCAAACAATCTGTCATAAATTCCCGCAAATGAATATGCACCATTGCATTGTTCTCTTGCATCCCAATTGATGCTCCATGTCATCATGCCCTTCAATATTGGATAACCACCAGGAGACACCAGAGAATAGGAACCTGGTTTATTACCTTTACCAATGAGATACTTCATCGCCTGAGAAATAGTCGCGGTATCCACATATCCACCACCGGCTGCTTGATTGCATGCTGGAAGACCAACCGCAACTTTGGAAGCGGGAAGGCCAATGAACTGTCCACCTGCGGTAGGAAATCCTTGAATCACGGCTTCTGTCATTGCCACGATGAAGTCAGCAGTACCTTGTGTATATATATTGCGATCAATGCCAAACATGGTTCCGGAATTATACAATTGAACTTGAAGAATATCCAAAGAATCACGAAGTGCGTGAATCATTGGCAGATATCCACCCCAAATACTTCCGAATGCAGACTGACCACCTTGCACATAAGCTGTTTCCGGAGCCATGGTGAGCATCATCTTTTTCCCCTTACTTGTACGATGATGATTCATGATGGACTTGATTGCATCGATGAGCCTAACTTGGGATGCATTTGCCGGATTTGTGATTGAACCACCTGTAATGAGAATGCAATTTCCATGTTCTATGTCAATATCAATACCATCGAATTCATAATAATCCATGATGGAATTCATAGAATTAATGAAGTCGTTTTTCACGGCATCCGTTGGAAAATCCAAATAGGCAGTTGCGCCCCCAATGCTAATGATCACTTTTTTACCCTGAGCTTTTAATTGTGCTATTGCTTGTTTGAATGCACTTGCAGACATATTCTCAGGAGTGAATGTCATTGTCATATCTGTATTCGAAGTAGGCATCGCAAATGCAACTGCAATTACGGAATAACGAGAATCGATATTCTGTGGATGCACCCATGCAACATCTTGAGAATTCCAATTGTGGAAATACCCGATGAGTGATTGCTGGGAATGCATGCTGATTGAACAGAACAAAAGTACGAATAGGAATATATGTTTCATGTGAGACTCGCAATTGATTGTCGACTATGTAATTTACATAGAAAATCAGAATTGCGAGGAATCCATCTCAACAGGGTTTTCTATTGAGTACGATCCATTCATTCCATACTTTCTTTTGTCTGTCATTCATGACTTCACGGAATGAATTGGATACTCTTTGAGAAAGACTTTTCAGCCAGAAGGATGTGTACTCTTCCACATAGTGTTTTTTTCCTTCGAATTCAAGTTCAATGGTTCTAAACTTCAGTCCATAATCAGGATCATTGCGATCCAAGAGCTCCAAACGGCTTTGCTTTGCTTTCTGAATCTCATCCAATGATTTGATGCGTTCAGATTCCGATATCCTCATTTCAATAAATTCACTGCGATTCACATTGCACACTTTCTTCTGATCCGCAGTTAAATGTAGACATGATTCAAGCACCACTTCTACAGGAACGCTCATTCTTGTCATAATTGGCATGCCTTCCAAAGTAGTAGGATGCTGAATAATCTCAGATGTGTTTTCAGTTATATCCACCGGATTGGAAGTTTTGTCGCAACCCATAAATCCAATGGAAAATGTAATTGCTATCGCGATGCAAGTCTTTTTCATATATACCCTTTGTTTTCCCAAACCCTAATTATGTAAAGGCATTCTTCCTCTGATCTAAAGAATGCAAAAAGTGTTATTTAACAGATTTCAATGAAACATTGAATATGCCATTGCGATACTTCCACAATTCATATCCATCTGAATTATAGACAATTGCGCTTCTTGGTGATTGACCAAGTACGATATGTGTTGGAACATATGTAGAATTATGAATCTTCGCGCTTCTTGGTGATTGCCCCAAAACCAAATGTGTTGATTCTTGTTCTTGAATCTCTATTTCTTCTTTAGCAGCAACCGGAACATATTCTGAGTTATAAATCTTGGCGCTTCTTGGTGATTGCCCCAATACCAAATGAGTTGACTTTTGTTCTTGAATCTCTACTTCTTCTTTAGCAGCAACCGGAACATATTCTGAGTTATAAATCTTGGCGCTTCTTGGTGATTGACCAAGTACCTGATGATTGCTCACTTGCTTGGTATAGATTTTTGCACTTCTTGGTGACTGACCCAATACTTGTTGTTGTGCAAAAATCGATGTTGTCATTGCAATAAAAGCGAGCAAAAAAACGATGCTTTTCATAAAATAAACCCTGATACAAAATGTGAAAATAGAATTAAAAACTGTTGTGCGAACCCTGATAATGTGTGTTGATTTTGTGTATGTATCGTCGCACAGAAATACATAATGCATTTGCCGTGCCAAACTTTTTTTTGACGGGTAAAAACAATGTTCGCTAATTACCTATAAACCCTGATTAATACAAGCTTTTGAGGTATTTAACACCATTGATATTTTATTTGGTAAAGTGTACATATCACAATGCTCAATGGTGTTAGATTGTGTGTGATGTGTAAGTGTGGTGTCAGACTGATTTGACAATCATCTCAATACTCAGCAAGTATTCTTCTTTGCAGAAACTCTTGGTCTGTGAGTGTATGCAGGAATGCCTTTACTACGGATTTGTCATTCTCTGAAAGTGATATTCCGGCAGGATTTTGTTGCTTAAAAATAGGATCTAGATATGGTGAATCAATCATGTCTTTTTCATAATGATTGAGCACTTTATCGATATTGTCGAAGCGACCATCATGCATATATGGAGCGGTGATCATGACATTTCGCAATGATGGTACGATATAGGCATAGACATCTTTGTCATTCAATGTGATAAGCGCTCTTCCTTTGTCATTCTGATTCCTGACTGAAAGACCTGTATTTCTGAATGACTCATCACTAAATAGTGGTTCAGTATGGCAAGTCGCGCATTTTTGTTTGAATAC
>JBEEPK010000043.1:0-24125 GCA_041191145.1 Bacteroidota bacterium | reverse complement strand
TTTATATGATGATTTGATTTCACAGGGTTTCACGCGTACTGACCCAAGAGTGCAGCTTGCGATTCGTGAAAAAGAATTCTACAATAATGCTCGAGACATCAATGGTCTTTGGCTATTGGGTATCTATGGAATTGCCGCGGTTGATGCATATGTGGGAGCGCATATGTTGGAGTTTGATGTTAGCGACAATCTCAGTTTCAATATTCTTCCTGATCCAATCAATCAATCAGGAAGAATTCATGTTTCTTATTCATTTTAGTCAATGTTGATTGACGGCGAAACCAAGAATCAGGACTATCTATACATTCTCATACTTGGTATATTTGCATGACTTTATACAGCATACAGAATACACACATATCCTTGTCTTTTCATGGAAACTAAAAGTACTCTCTTTCTCTTCGTATTGGCTATTGCCGTTGGCGTTTTCGTAAAAAATGCCGGTCGATTGGTACGCTATTTGTCTTTTGGAAAGTCCGAAAACAGAGTTGATTCCCTTTTAGCAAGAATACATCAAACATTGCTTGTGGGTTTTGCTCAAACGAAGATTCTTCGTGACAAAGTGGCCGGCCCTATACATGCCGGGATTTTTTGGGGATTTTTGATACTTCTCTTTTCAGCTGCAGAAGGCGTTATTGAAGGACTCAATCCTGCATGGTCATTCAACTTTTTGGGTCCAATCTATTCAGGAATCACAATCCTCACGGATATTTTCTGTTTGATGATCATTCTTGGAACCGCGCTTTCACTTTGGAGACGCTATGTAACCAAAGTAAAGCGTTTACAAGTTGAACATGAAAAAGTTGAAGCAGGTATGATTCTGCTCACCATTTTTTCAATTGTCACTTCCCTTCTTTTACAAAATACAGCTCGAGTTGGAATGGGTGAAGACTTTTCATGGGCAGTGCGTCCCGTGGCAAGTTCACTCGCAACAATCTTGCCGCTTGGTCATGTGAGTTTTGAGATTTTCTGGTGGCTTCACATGCTACTGATTTTCTCATTCACGAATTATCTTCCTTTCAGTAAACATTTGCATGTACTCACATCGATTCCGAATGTGTTTTTCAGTAATCTTGGTCCAGTGAATCAATTAGAAAAAATTGATTTTGAGAATGAGAATCTCACAAGATATGGCGTGAATGATATTGAAGATTTCACTTGGAAGACATTTCTTGACAGTTATACATGTACGCATTGTGGTCGTTGCACAAGTGTTTGTCCGGCCAATCAAACAGGCAAGGTCTTGGATCCACGAATGGTGATCATCGGAATACATGATCGAGTGATCGACAAGGCTCCATTGATTGACAAAATCACTGATTATCGCAAGAATGCATCCCGAGAAGAAATCAGAAATGCGGCAGATGGAATTCTCTCCGGTAAAAATTCCGGTGAATTCGATACAAAAGAACGTGAGCTTTTCACAATTCTATTGAATGATGAAGAGCAATCCGTATGGAATAAAAAACTCATCGGAGATTATGTCAGTCCCGATGCACTTTGGGCTTGCACGACATGTGGTGCATGCATGGAAGAATGTCCTGTCAATATCGAACATGTTCCTGCAATTGTCGGCATGCGTCGTTCAATGGTGATGATGGAATCTTCCTTCAATGAAGAAAGTGCACTGCTTCCAGACATCTATGGAAATATGGAAACCAATTCCGTTCCTTGGGGTGGTTTCAGTGAGCAAGACAGAGCATTGTGGGCTGAAGGCATGGATATCAAAACCGTAGCCGAAGATCCTGAAATGGATGTATTGTTCTGGGTTGGTTGCGCAGGTAGTTTTGATGATCGAGCCAAGAAAACAACCAAGGCATTTGCCGAACTCATGCAATTGTCACATATCAATTTCCGCATTTTGGGAACTGAAGAACGATGCACAGGAGATCCGGCGCGGAGATCAGGAAATGAGTATTTGGCGACGATGCTCACGACGATGAATGTTGAAACGATGAATGCTTATAATGTAAAAACAATTGTCACAACATGTCCTCATTGCTTCAATACACTCAAAAATGATTATCCGCAATTTGGTGGTCATTATGAAGTGATGCATCATACGCAGTATATCAAGGATTTGATTGAATCCGGCAGACTTTCCATTGATGCGGACAAAGCATCGCTCAGCAAAAATGCAATTGCATATCATGATTCTTGTTATCTCGGTAGATATAATGAAGAATATGAAGCACCCCGATCACTCTTGGAAAATGTACCCGGACTTTCCATTCTCGAACCTGCTAGATCCAAAGATCGTGGTTTATGCTGTGGAGCCGGTCACAGATGGCGTAAAAGCGGCAGATCGTGTGGACCAAGTACAAGTGAAGGATATTTCGGAGATTCTACTTGAATCAGTCAAAAGACATTGATGAATCAAATCGGCAGAGAGAAGTCTTTGCCGATATAATTCAGTTTCGTCGTTCGAATAGAGCATTCGATCCTAATATTGAAGTGCCTGATGATGTGATTCATCAAGCACTCGAACATGCAATATTGTCACCCAATAGCAGCAATATGCAATTATGGGAATTTCATTGGATTGCAACAAAGGAGATGCTAGATGCATTCATTCCATTATGTCTTGATCAACAAGCCGCGAAAACTGCAAAGCATTTGGTGGTCTTTGTGACAAGACAAGATTTGTGGAAGAAGCGAGCCAAGTGGAATGCTGAGAAAGTGGAATCAACCATAGTTGGAGAGGCTAATCCAATTCAAAAAGGTGGCGTGAAGTATTATCGCTTACTGATGCCTTTTATGTATATGCGTGATCCTTTCGGACTCATGGGGATATTCAGAAAGGCATTGAGCTTTATCATGGGTCTCAAAGGGCCATTCTTCAGAGCGGGTGGCGCTGCACAACAACGAATAACAGTGCATAAATCATGTGCACTAGCAGCTCAAACATTCATGCTTTCGATTGCATCAGCAGGTTTTCATACTTGTCCAATGGAAGGCTTTGATGAAAAACGTGTGAAGAAGATTCTGAATTTGCCAAGAAGAGCTGAAATCAATATGATCATTGCCGTGGGAAAAGGCACAGAAAAAGGTATTTGGGGACCGAGATTTAGAGTACCATATGAAGAAGTGATTGTTAAGCTTTAATGAAACAACAGTCTTATATTCTGTTTTTCCGGTGACATTTGTTTATTATTTTCGAGTAATTCTACATTTAACAGTCGGGGTTAACATGCTTAAAGTATTACCATTGATTCTTGTTTCATTACTCATAAATGGATGTAGCAAGTTAATTAGAAATGATTTTGCACAAATCACAACAGAAGTTGAATCTTTTTCAGTGGTAGGTAATTTTGAATATACTGGATCACAGTCAAACATACCAATTTCGCCTAATGATTTGATAGGATATTGGGTGGGTACATTCAATGCAAAAGAAGAATTTGCCAATACTCAGATTATTGACAATGGTCAGACCCCATGGCATAGTGAAAGTAAAATCGTCTTTGCAATTGAGTCAATCAAAAATAACAAAGTCAAGGGTTTTACTGTCATTGCAGGATCAACCCATAAGTTTTCAGGTACTTTTTCAGATGAAGTAGATCAGTTTGTAATTTTTGCATCACAACAGGGAAAAGATAAGAATGTAGGCAATTTCAATTTGAACATTCTGAAAAATGATAGTAAAATCGTGGGGACATGGACTGCATATAAACAAGCAGAAATTAAAGAAAGATTATGCGTTTTTGAAAAAAGAAGTTTTTCATACAATTCATCTGTTACATTCAAACAAAGTACGAAGGATTTGACTGACTCACTTTTATCAAGTTTTGTTGAAATGCCAGAGGATTACTCAGAACTTTATTCTACAATTTCAAGCCCATCTGAAATTATTTATACATTAAACCCTTCAGTAAATCAACTTACCGAAGATGACATTAGCGGAGCTTCTGTAGAGTCACTCGTATTACTTCGAAACACTATTTTCGCACGACACGGATACGCATTCAAAAAAAGACCAATGAGAATATTTTTTGAAGAACAAGACTGGTATGTACCTATTAGTTCCAATCCAAAACAAGGTTTGACAACATTAGAAAAGAAAAACTTGAAAATTATAGACAGATATGAAAAAAATTATAGAATGTATGAAAGCTTTGCGCGATGAAAACTACAAATTATAGATTAAGAATGCTTGGCAAAATAATTTTGCTGAGCATTTTTGTTTATTATTTGTTTTTGATGATTATAATTACCCTTCAATATATCCCTATAGATTTTACTGCGGCATTTCTGGCAACTAAGCAAAACATCATACACTATATCCATTATCAGTTATCATTCTTTTCACATGTTTACTCGAGCATCGTTATTCTAATTGTTGGGGCACTACAATTCTCTAATTATATTAGAACAAAGCACAGTCATCTTCATAGGATACTTGGTTATATTTATACATTTGGAATTCTATGTATATCCGCTCCCGCAGGATTTATCATGGGATTTTATGGTTTTGGTGGGTTGAGTGCAACCATATCATTTTTGTTATTGTCAGTATTGTGGTTTGTGTTTACACTTAAGGCCTTCTTGAATGCTAAAAAGAGAAGATACTTGATTCATCAAAGGTATATGATATTAAGTTATTCCCTTACATTGTCTGCAATAACTTTGAGATTAGTCAAGCAAATATTGCACATATTTTCAAGTTTGGGTAGAGTTGATATTTATGTAATTGCTACTTGGATTGGATGGATTTTGAATCTAGTAATAGCACTTTTTATTGTTTATGGAATTAATAGAAAAAGAGCAATTACATCAAAGGCATCCTAATATGCTCATACTCCATATTCTCAGGAAGAGTGCTGATCAATTTTTCCCCTTCTGTAGTCGTGATGAACGTTTGCGCACCTGAATCCAAAACCTGTTGCAATACTTTTGCTGTTCTCTTCCCATCAAGTTCACTGAAAATATCATCAAAAAGCAATACAGGCGTTTCATCCCGCACATCTCTGAGATAGGTGAATTCAGCCCATTTAATACTGATCAGTAATGATTTATGCTGTCCTTGCGAAGCAGTTTCACGAGCTCTTCCACCATTGATTGAAATCTCGAGATCATCCTTCTGCGGTCCGAACAGCGTTGTTCCTCTTCTGATTTCTTCCTCCTTCAATGATCGATAAGCCAACATATATGATTCACTGAAATCTTCTTTGGTGATTAATGTTCTACCATTTGCTGTATCAGGTACATAGACAATTCCAACTTGTTCATCGGTATCAGTGATCTTCTTATATGCTTCAAGAAAATGCGGAGTGAATTCATTGATGAATTGTGCTCGAAGAGATGCAAGCGTCGATCCCGCATCAATCATTTGATTGGTCATGATATCAAGCAGAGCTTCATCCGGCTTTTGACCATACATTTTCGCTTTTTGCAATAGTGCATTTCTCTGCTTGATGATTTTCTTGAGATTGATCGCTGATTCCACATACACATACTTCGCCTGCGAAAGCAATGCATCCATGAATCTTCTACGATCATCCGGAGAACCAAATGTGATTTCTTTGAAATCCGGAGAAAGAATAATCAGTGGCAATTCGCCAAGAATGTCTTTCGGATTCATCCTGTCCCCGATGCTTGAATTGATGAGTTTTCTTTGACCATCCACATAGCGCACTCCGACTTTATACGGAATCCCAAGATCTGATACAGCCTGTAAAGAGACAGTATACGATTCCTCACCATGTTTAATCAAATCACTATCTGTACCGGGCAAGAATGTCTTCGACAAGCCACATATCGAAATTGCTTCGAGAATAGTGGTTTTGCCCGCTCCATTCAATCCGCTGATGATATTCAAGGAAGGCGAGCATATTAGCTCACTATGCTCATGATTACGGAGATGTTCGACGATGATGGATTTTACATACATGGTTGATTCGCTATTGATGCATGCAAAATACGGACTTCAACAAGCCAAAGGAAATTTCTTTGTTCATGCTTCGTCAATTAGCCGGTTTCAATAAATACAGGTAAGAATATGAACAGGAAATGCGAGGTGCAATCATGAATCTTCAAAAATTTACATTGAAGTCTCAAGAAGCATTGCAAACAGCACAAGAAATTGCACATGGGTATGGCAATCAGTCCATTGAGCCCATCCATTTACTTGCGGCATTAATTCAAGATTCGGCCGGAATTGTCCCACCGATGCTCATGAAAATAGGGGCAAATGTCAATCATCTCAAAATCAAGCTCAATGAGCAAATGACTGCCTTGCCCAAGGTGTCTGGCTCCACTGGAAACTATGTTTCTCAGGATTTGAATGCCATTCTTGAAAAAGCAATGCAAGAAGCCAAATCCATGAATGATGAATATGCAAGCGTTGAGCATCTACTCATTGCCTGCACGGAAGTAAAATCTTCAGCTTCGCAATTACTCAAGGATCAAGGAATCAATCGCGAGACGATCAAGAAGATTCTCTCTGAAACTCGTGGTAATCAAAGAGTGACAGATCAGAATCCGGAAGACAAATATCAAGCTCTTCAGAAATATGGTCGCATTCTGAATGATGAAGCGCGCAAAGGCAAGATAGATCCCGTCATTGGCCGAGAAGATGAAATTCGTAGAATTCTTCAGGTGCTTTCTCGCAGAACAAAAAACAATCCGGTGATCATCGGTGAACCGGGCGTTGGGAAGACGGCAATCGTCGAAGGAATCGCGCAAAGGATCGTCAGTGGCGATGTACCGGAAACATTACGCTCAAAAACAATTGTCTCACTCGATCTCGGCGCTCTTGTTGCCGGAACGAGTTTTCGGGGGCAATTCGAGGAAAGACTCAAAGCAATCGTTCAGCAAGTGACAGATTCCGATGGTGAAATCATTCTCTTCATAGATGAATTGCATACTTTGATCGGAGCAGGAGCAACGGGTGGGTCGATGGATGCTGCGAATATCCTCAAACCCGCACTTGCGCGTGGTGATTTGCGATGCATCGGTGCCACCACTTTGGATGAATATCAAAAATACATTGAGAAAGATCCTGCGCTTGAGCGTCGTTTCCAAAAAGTACTCGTGGATGAACCCACGGTTGATGACACGATTTCGATTTTACGAGGCTTAAAGGAACGCTATGAAGTGCATCATGGTGTGCGAATCAAAGATTCAGCAATCGTTGCAGCAGCACAATTGTCTTCGCGTTATATCATGGATCGTTTTCTGCCAGACAAGGCAATTGATTTGGTGGATGAAGCCGCCAGCAAATTGCGCATCGAAATAGATTCAATGCCGGAAGAACTCGACAATCTGGATAGAAAAATCAGACAACTTGAAATTGAAAAACAAGCTCTGCTTCGTGAAATTGAATCACAGGAATAAATAGGTATTTGGCGATATTATGGATTTAATCGGCATTGGGTCCAAGTATCGCCATTCTTTTCATAGACGATGCGATCATGCAGGCGACCAATTCTTCCCTGCCAAAATTCAATGGATGATGGTGCAATTGCATATCCACCCCAAAAATCAGGCATTGGAATTTCCTCTTGATCTTTGAATCGCTCCTCCATTTCTTTGAAGCGGGCTTCAAGTTCTTCACGATTTGCAATCACTGCGCTTTGTTGGGATGCCCATGCACCCAATTGACTTTCCCTGGGACGAGACTTAAAATATGCTCTGCTATCTTCGGGTGAAATGCGAGAAGCAATTCCTTCAATGCGCACTTGCCTTTCTGCTTCAAGCCAAAGAAATAGCAATGACACAGAATGATTATGCGCAATCTCGACTGCTTTTCTACTTTCATAATTCGTGAAAAACACAAAAGCTTCTGCTTCAATTCCTTTGAGAAGTACTGTACGAGAGGACGGTTTTCCATCTTGCGAAACCGTAGAAAGAATCATCGCATTCGGTTCAATGATTCCCATTGGTCCAGCTGCTAAAAACCATTCAGCAAATAACTGCATTGGATTTTCAGGAATGGTCGATTCAGTTAAGTCACCGCGCTTATATTCTTTGCGCAATGAAGCTATGTCATCCGATGGAATCATGGTCATTTGAGTGCTTTTACAATAGTGTTGACATTATGTTTGATCATGCCGATATATGTCCCGGCATTTGTGTTTGAAGCATCGAGTGCATCGGCATACAGATTTCCTCCGATGTTCACCGAACCTCCGCGAGATGTGACATTCAGCATCAATGCTTCCATTGATCTTGGTGCGATTGACATTTCAACAAATATGGATCGGATTTCTTTTTGGAGAATTAGATTGCCTATGCTCATGAGATCATTCATTCCGAAGTCACTGAGTGTTGACATTCCTTGAAGCCCAACCACTTTGATGTTATATGCATCACCGAAATAACCAAAGGCATCATGTGCAGTGATGAGATAGCGTCTTTGTTCCGGAATGGTTGCTATTAAAGAATCGGTCCATGCATGTAGCTTCTGAAGTTTTCCTGCATATGCATCCGCTTTTACTTTGCTTGATTGCGATTCAGCGGGATAATACTTTGCAATCGACTTCAAAGTTCCCTGAAGAGCATCATGCCACAATTGAACATCGAACCAAAGATGTGGGTCATGGGCTCCATCGATCAATCGAAGAGCATGTTCCGGCAAATGATCGGACATAGCAATGACATTCTTTTTGGCAGATAATTTTGCGAGCACTTCGCTCATCTTGCCCTCAAGATGCAAGCCATTGAATATGATGATATCGGCATTCAAAAGGAGAGAAATGTCGCCTGCGGTAGCTTTATACAAATGAGGATCGACACCCGGTTTCATGAGTACATGAATCACGAAATTGGAATTGAGCGAGGATTGCAATATATCACCGATTATTCCCGTGGTAGCAACAATATGAATCTTCCCATCATCATTATGCTTCTCGCAACCTGTACCATACAAGCCGAGAAGAAATGTGCAAAGAATGAATATTCCGGAGAAAATCTGATTCATAGAGTATTTCACATTGATTTCTTGGACAAAAATATCACTATTTATCAATGATAAGCCCGTGATTCCGTAAAAGTCCGGATGCAGACAAGGGAGTTTTGTAAATTTGCATCACTCCATTTTGAGACTCGAAACTGAGAATGACAAGTAAAAGACCCATAATGCCCATTATTTTATCCATTGTTTTAGCATTGGGTTTATGGGGTTATGTGAGTTTGACCACTCCGTCAACAGTGTATGTCACCTATCCGCTCATCATTGATTTACCCGAAGAGCGCTCACTTGAAATGGAGCCACCGGGTTCAATATCGGTGAAACTTCGCACATCGGGATGGCAATTGCTTTATCTGCAGTATTTCAGTTCGGGTAAGGAATGTCGGATAGATTTGGCTAAAGCAAAAGTTGCTCCGGATGGAATCGTTGAATTGACAAAGTCAGATATTTTGCAGGGAATCAATCCATCCGTGAGTTTGGAAAAAGTCGTGGAATTATTACCGGAAAGCATCATGCTTAAAACAGGCATGTTATTCAGACAAAGCGTACCGGTGCAATCTCGAGTATCCATCAATCCCGCCGAAGGATATATGCTCATCGGTAAAGTCAAGATTGAACCAGACAGCATAGTTCTGCGTGGCAATGGATCTATCATCCCGACTCTCAGATCATGGGCCACGAATACATTGTCATTTGATGATTTGACCGGACCATTTTCCTTCACCGTTCCACTTCAAGATTCACTTCCCAATCTTGTGACAAGTGCAATCAAAGAAGTGACCATTTCCGGAGATATTCAACAAATAGCTGAAATCACGGTTAATGATGTTCCTATCATCATTACCGGAGCACCGATAAATTCCGAGCATAGCATTGAGCCGAGCAGAATCAGCGCGCAGATACGAGGCGGAGTACGAAGACTCGCTTCTCTCAGCCCGGATGATATCAAAGCAATTGTATATTATCCTCAATTGATTGAGGATTCATCAGGATTCATCATTCCAACTTTTGTTGTTCCGGCAGGAATCACTGTAATTGGAACAAACCCTAAAACTGTAAAACATCGACTCATTATTTATCCGAAACCCTGATATGTTATATCCCGAACATCTTTTGGATGAAATACGCCAGCGCACCGATATCGTTGATCTCATCAGCGAGTCAGTGCAATTGAAGCGTTCGGGCAAAGGGTATCTTGGACTCTGTCCATTCCATCCGGATAAAAAACCCTCAATGAATGTGAATGCAGAATTAGGCATTTTCAAGTGTTTTTCTTGTGGTAAGGGCGGGAATGCATTTCATTTTCTTATGAATAAACTCGGACTATCTTTCCCCGAAGCCATTCGCATGCTCGCAGATCGCGCAGGTGTTCCACTGCCGGAAGATGAAGTGAAAGATCCGGAAGCACAAGCAAGACATGCGAGAAAAGAAGCGGCCTATTTGATCATGCAAAAAGCAGAGTCATATTATCGCGAACAGTTGAAGCAGTTTTCTGGTCAACAGACCTATGCATATTTCATGCGCAGAGGATTTGATGATGATATTCAGGAATTATTCGGACTTGGATTTTCACCGGATTCATGGACGCAGACTTTACAATTTTTGACATCATCCGGCTATTCTGAACAAGCGATGGAAGATGCGGGATTGATATTACGAAGAGAAAAAGATAATTCTCCATATGATCGATTTCGTGGAAGAGCAATGTTTCCGGTTCATGATCATTTGGGGAAAGTTGTTGGTTTTGGCGCAAGACGCATGGTGGAAGATGATGCACAACCGAAATATATCAATTCACCGCAATCCTTGATTTATGACAAGAGTCGAATTTTATATGGACTCGCGCAAGCCAAGTCATCGATTCGATCACTCGGTTATGCAATTCTAACGGAAGGATATGCCGATACGATTTCGCTGGTACAGGCAGGATTCAGCAATACCGTTGCGAGTAGCGGAACAGCACTAACCACAGAACAATTGCAATTATTGTCACGCTATTCCAAAAAACTCTATATCGTTTATGATGGTGATGCCGCAGGTGAGCAAGCTGCCTTGCGTGGGATCGACCTGGCAATCGAGCAAGGTTTTGATGTTCGATTGATTGCGCTTCCAGAAGGTGAGGATCCCGATAGTTTTGTGCGAAACCGTGGACCCGAATCTTTCCGTCGAGCAATCGAATTGGCCATGACCATCATTCAATTCAAGATTGAATCATTCAGAAAACAAGGATTACTGAACAGTCCTGCGGAAAAAGCACAAGCCATCCGTTCATTGATTGAAACGGTTGCAAAAATTCCCGATATCTTGCAGCATGACTTTTACATTCAGCAAATCGCTGATACTTTGCATTTGAGTTATGGACAAATTTCACATCTCTATGATGAATTGAGAAAGGCATCATTGCCAACAATCAATGCAAATAGAAATGCATTTGCCATTCAGAAAAAAGCAATTCAACAAACTGATGTCGCTCAAACAACAAAGCAAGCTGATCTATTGCAAATCAGTGTTCTACCGGAAGAAAAAGAGATTTTGCATTTGGCTTTGACTCATGAGCCATCGCTTCGTGCTTTATGCATCAAATTGAATATCACAAAACAAGCATTCATTTCTGAAGTTGCCGGAAAACTTTATGATGAAATCATCCTTGCATATACGCAGCATGGAAGCAGGCCGGTGCATATTGTTTTGTCCGAAAGAAATGATCTCGAAGAAACAGTCCGAGAATTGCTTATGGACATTCTCTTCGGGAAAGTCATCGCGAGTCCAAAATGGAAAGAATTCAATGTGAAATTCCCCGAGAATATTGAAGAAAGACTCCTCGTGGAAGCCCTTGCATCCTTGCGATTAAAACATCTTGATATTGAACTCAATGCACTTCGAAGACAATTACAATCAGGATTGAATCAAGAAGATGAAATGAAAATTGTTACTTCGATTCAAACATTAATGCAAGAAAGACATGATATTCCTCTCAAGTTTCATACATCAAAATTATAATGCAATGAGAAATTCCCTTTGTACATTCCTTATGCTGATAAGTCTGCATATTCTTCAGGCAAATGAATCCACTGTTTCATTGCCGACCATCTCAATGTCTCGAGCCAAAATGCATATCAATATGCTTGCTTCCGATGAAATGAGAGGAAGAAATACTCCAAGCCCAGAATTGGAAAGAGCGGCATCATATATCGCAGATCAATTCAAAGAAATAGGTGTATTGCCAATCAATGGATCTTATTATCATACATATACTTTGGAACGACTTCATCTGGATAAGCCGACAACATTCATTGTGAAGAAAGGCATGCAAATTTCAGAGATGGCTCTGAAAGATGATTTCATACCTTTTGAGTACTCAGGTTCATCCATGCTTGAGTATGCACAACTTGCTTTTGCGGGATATGGAATCACGGCACCGGAGTACAAATACGACGATTATAAAGATCTCGATGTCAAAGGAAAAGTGGTCATCGTGCTTCGTGGTGAACCTCAAATGGATAATGACAGCAGTGTTTTCGAAGGCAAGAAATTCACGAAGTATTCTCGCATGCAATCCAAAATCAAGACTGCAGTTGCGAAAGGTGCGGTCGGCGTGATTGTATTGTCAGGTCCTTCCAGTTCATTAAAAATCAGACCCACAGGATTTCCATGGCCATCACTTTATCCAAATATTCCGGCAGATGCCCTACCACTTTCACGAAAGAATGCAGATAGTCCGAATATTCCTGTCATAAGTGCCGGCGAACGATTCGTGGAAATGACATTTGGTGCTGTGGACACTCTCAAATCTTGGCAAAAAAATATCGATTCATTGATGGTCAATCAATCCAGAGTCATTGAAAATGTTGAAATACTTTCTTTGCAAACAACTCTTCGCTCTGAAAAAGTGGAAGTAAAAAATGTGATTGGTATGATCAAGGGAAGTGAATTGCCGGATGAATATGTGGTCATCGGAGCGCATTATGATCATGTTGGACATTCTAGACCAAATGATCCCGCAAAAGATTCGATTTTCAATGGAGCAGATGATAATGCAAGCGGAACAACGGGGATTCTTCTCTCCGCGGAAGCAATTGCCAATGCCCCTTCCAAGCCAAAACGCTCAATTGTTTTTGTTGGATTTTCAGGTGAAGAAAAAGGATTGCTAGGTTCCAAAGCATTTGCTGACAATCCACCACTTCCAATCAAAAATTGTGTAGCCATGCTCAATATGGATATGATTGGTCGTTCGGTGAATGACACTTTGTATATCGGGGGAAATACCCGATGCAAAGAATTGGCTGATTTGAATGCAGAAGTGAATCGCACACTATTTGATTCGGATACATTCAATTTGACTTATACGATTGAACAATATTTCTTCAGAAGTGATCAAGCAAGTTTTGCGATGAAGAGAATTCCGGTATTGTTTTACTATACCGGTGAGCATGAAGATTATCACAAAGTAAGCGATGAAATAAGCAAATTGAATATGGATAATTTGGTGAAGATTGCCACGCTCTGTTCCCATACCGCTTGGTCAACAGCAGAACTTCCAATGAGACTTCCCTTCACCCCACTTCCGGGTGATGATCTTTCAGATTAATAGTTGATTCCCAATTCTTCAAGTGCTTGAATTGCCTCATCAGCAAGATAAAATGATCCCGTAATCAATACGGGATTATTTTTTTGTAGAGCAGACTCCACGGCTTTTGCAACTGATTCATGATATATGGCATGGATGGATTGAGCTTGAGCCATTTCATATAGTTCATGAGCGGACATTGCTCTATCAATATTCGGTGTACAACAATGGAGTGTTCTACCCAATGTGGCAAGAATATCCAGCATTTCTTTGATTGGCTTGTCTTTCATCACGCCAAATACAATGTCCCATGAATGATTGGGATAACCACAGGAAACAAGCGTTTCCTGCAAGCGATTGAGACATGCAGTATTATGACCAACATCCAGTACAATTAGCGGTGTTGCACTCACATACTGTATTCTTCCCTTCACTCCTGTCAAATGCATGCATTCACCAATGCCCTTTCTGATTGCATATTCAGGAATGTCAAAATGATTCTGTAAGGACTTGACCGTAAGCAAAGCAGTGAGAATATTTCTTGCTTGATGAACACCAACTCTATCGGCTGAGATTTGCAACAATTGCCTATCACCGATCATGCAATCAAGTGTCATCGTGAGATTCGTGTGCATTTCAAGATTCGCATAAGAGCAAGAATCATTCACCACGAATACTTCATCAGTATTCTTTTGTACTGCATGTGCTTTAAAGCAATCAATCAATACATCTCTTTCTTCGCCGATGATGACAGGACTCCCATGTTTGAAAATCCCTGCTTTTTCACCGGCTATCGTGATCAAATCATTTCCAAGATATTCCATATGATCGAAATCGATTGAAGTGATCACAGTCGCAATCGGATTCTTTATCACATTCGTGGCATCGAGTCTTCCACCCATCCCGGTTTCAATAATCGCGAAATCCACTTTATTCTTGGCAAAATGGGCAAATGCCATCGCGGTGGTCACTTCAAAAAAAGTAGTATGCTCGCGCTCAATTTCAGGCATCATGATATGAGCAAGATGCGCAATGTCGGCATCGCTGATCATCTCACCATTGATACGAATTCTCTCATTGAATTGTCGAAGATGCGGCGAAGTGTACAAACCCACACGATACCCGGCTGACTGTAAGATTCCCGCCAAAAGTGAACATACAGATCCTTTGCCATTTGTTCCAGCCACATGAATACATTGCAGTGAATTTTGTGGGTTTCCGAGAAATTCCAGGAGGGATTCAATGCGTTCAAGCCCCGGCTTAATGCCAAAGCGATGCAAAGAAAAGAGATAATCCAATAATTCTTTCAATTGTGAAGATGAGGAGGAATCAGCCATGGTTATGCTCATTTACCGTTCAGGGGAAGACAAGTCAGTATATTTGCCAAGAAAAAAAGCCGAAACACAAGAAGTATTTCGGCTTTGGAGCCAACTATCGGACTTGAACCGATGACCTGCTGATTACAAGTCAGCTGCTCTACCAGCTGAGCTAAGTTGGCTTTTTCTCTCAAAAAAGAGAGTGCGAATTTAGAGAATTTTTTACTACATGCAAATATTTTTTTCTGCCTCATGTATTTGGACCATCATACACATATCTCCGGACCACCGAGCATTGCGTCTGAAATCATGAGAATATTCTCTATAGATGCTTCAAATTTTGAGGACTTGGGAAAAATCTCGGAGATTACAACAATGGGTCATGGATTTACCATCGGACTTCATCCGATGTCATACAATTTCATGACATTCGAGAATGTGTCACGCATCATTCATCAATATCATGATGATATTCTCGGCATCGGAGAATGTGGTTTGGACACAAGAATAGCCGTTCCGAGACAACATCAAATTGAACTATTCACAGCACATGCTGAATTGGCTATGGAAATGCACATTCCTTTGATCATCCATTGTGTTCGATCTTATGATGACATCGTACATTTGCATCAAAGACTCAAGCCAAGCAATCCATGGATCATCCATGGTTTTAATCGTACGGAAAGCATTGCCATCAAATTGCTCGATCAAGGAATATTATTAAGCATTGGAAAGGAACTATTGGATCCAGGACATCCGATATCCACTTTTTTCAAAAAAATAGCTGAATATCCCTTCTTTTTGGAAACGGATGGCAAGGATATTGCAATACAAACACTCTATCAACAAGCTTCGAATATGCTCGATATGAGCATTGAAGCGATTTCAACAATCATTGCATCACATGTTCAGCAAGTCTATGGAAGAATCTAAAGCAACAGTACCACATTGGAATAGTAGAACCGCTTTACTCTATGGAGATGATAAAATCGCTTCATTGCAGGATAAACATGTATTGGTCATAGGTCTTGGCGGCGTTGGTTCATTTGCCGCAGAATTTCTTGTGAGGGGCGGAATCGGCGCATTGACCATTGTCGATGGCGACACCGTAGACACCACAAATAGAAATCGACAATTGCCTGCGCTCATTTCCACCAACGGTGAATGGAAGGCCGATGTGATGGCAAAGCGGCTACTCGACATCAATCCCAATTTGAAATTGACCGTTCACAAAACATTTATCGAGAAAGATATCACTGATGAATTGCTGGAAGTGCAGTATGATTATGTAGTTGATTGCATCGATACTGTGGCTCCAAAAGTGAGTTTGCTCAAGAAAGCTCATGCTAAAGGATATCCTATTGTCAGTTCCATGGGAGCCGGCGGAAAAACCGATCCAACGATGATTGAGATCAATGATATCAGCAAAGTGCATCATTGCAAACTTGCTCGATATGTCAAGAAAAGACTTCATCGCAGTGATATCCGCAAAGGAATCATTGCAGTGTTTTCACCCGAAGAAGTTTCTGAAAAAGCATTGGCTTTGACTGAAAACACACAAAACAAAGTTTCCTATTATGGAACAATTTCCTATATCCCGGCATCATTTGGTGCCTTTTGTGCATCCGTTGTATTAAGAGATCTCATGGATGCGCTTCCACTGAAAAAACACAAATGAAATTATCATCGATAAGCATTGAAAGACCGGTATTAAGCATCGTGATGTCGATAGTCATCGTACTTTTCGGCATCATCGGTTATACATATCTCGGCATCAGAGAATTTCCTGCCGTGGATCCACCGATCATTACCGTGAATGCGGCATATCCGGGAGCAAATGCAGATGTGATCGAATCAAAGATCACCGAAGTATTGGAAGAATCACTTAATGGTATTGCAGGCATCACATCACTGACATCGATCAGTCGTGATGGAGCAAGTACGATTACTGTTGAATTTTCTCTCAATAGCGATCTCGAAACATCGGCAAATGATGTGCGCGATCGAGTTGCGCGTGTGCAAAGACAATTGCCCGCAGACATGGATCCACCAACTGTATCAAAAGCGGATGCAAATTCAGATGCGATTTTGGTTGTGACTGTACAAAGCAAAGAGCGCAATCTCCTTGAAATCAGTGATATCGCTGCGAATACCATTAAAAAGCAATTGCAAACAATTCCGGGTGTGTCCGAAATTCGTATCTGGGGTGAAAGAAAATATGCGATGCGCTTATGGATGGATCCCGCAAAGCTCTCTGCATATGGTCTCACTCCACTCGATATAAAATCAGCGCTAGACAGAGAAAATGTGGAATTACCCTCAGGTAGCGTTGAAGGAAATACAACTGAAGTAACTGTGCGCACTTTGGGTAGATTTTCCACGGAAGAAGATTTCAACAATTTGATCATCCGCGCGCAGAATGGACAAATGATTCGCTTCTCAGATATCGGCAGAGCAACACTTGAGGCAGAGAATATCAAGACGATTTTACGCACCGATGGAAAACCAATGTTTGGCGTGGCCATCACACCTCAGCCCGGTTCGAATCATATTGCAATTGCTGAAGAATTTTATAAACGCATCGATATTATCAAGAAAGATTTGCCAGATGATTTACAATTAAAAGTAATTTTGGATACCACTGTTTCCATCAAAGATTCACTCAAAGAGGTGATGGAAACACTTGTGATTGCATTTGTGCTTGTGGTGCTTATTCTCTTCCTCTTTCTACGCGATTGGCGAACGACCATCATACCCGTTATCGCGATTCCGATTTCTCTCATAGGTACATTCTTCTTGATGTATATTCTCGATTATTCTATCAATGTACTCACATTGCTTGGAATCGTACTTGCCACGGGACTTGTCGTTGATGATGCGATTGTGGTACTGGAAAATATCTTCTCCAAGACTGAAGAAGGACTAGACCCAATGTCAGCGGCACATGCCGGATCCAAAGAAATTTTCTTCGCGGTGCTATCAACCACGATCACACTCGCCGCGGTATTTTTACCCATCATTTTCTTGCAAGGTTTGACAGGTAGATTGTTCCGTGAATTCGGCATCGTCATTGCAGGATCCGTTCTTATCTCAGCATTCGTCTCACTCACGCTTACGCCAATGATGAGCAGTCGACTCATCAAAATAAAACATACACATGGTGCACTCTATACAAGCATAGAGGCGGTTCTCAATAGACTCCTACATGCCTATCGCAATTCACTTGAGCGATTCATCAAGAATCCATTTCCATCGCTGATTGTCACCATAGTATCCTTTGCAATGATATGGTTATTCGGTAGTGTTTTGAGTACAGAAATTGCCCCATTACAAGATAGAAGTCGCATGCGAGTGAGCGCCACAGCACATGAAGGAGCAACATTTGAATTCATGGATTCTTATGTGGCATCCATTTCGAAATTGCTCAAAGATTCTGTACCAGAAGTGCAATCCTTATTGACTGTTACATCTCCAAGTTTTGGAACAAGTTCTACGAACACTGCATTTGTCCGATTATTTCTTACTGATCCGGAAACAAGAAAACGCACGCAAATGCAAATCGGAAATTATGTCACTCAACTCGTCAAAGAACTTCCTCAAGCAAAAGGATTGGTGATTCAAGAGCAAACGATTTCAACCGGTGGAGCAGGAATTGGCGGCTTGCCCGTACAATTCGTGATTCAAGCAACCGATATTGAAAAGTTGCGCTCAATTCTTCCCGACTTTTTAGAAGAGGCATCAAAAAATCCCGCATTTGCGGTGGTAGATGTCAATCTCAAATTCACCAAACCCGAATTGCGACTCGGTATAGATCGCAATAAAGCCAGAACGCTAGGAGTGAACACCAGACTTTGCAATTTGCATTGGCCGGACAGCGCTATGGATATTTCGTCAAAGATGGCAGACAATATCAGGTGATTGGTCAGGCTGAACGCTTGGACAGAAATGATGTCACAGATATTCGATCTATGTATGTGAGATCGAGTGACAATTCATTGATACAACTCGATAATCTGGTGAATTTTGAAGAAAGTAGCGCGCCACCTTCCGTCTATCATTATAATCGCTCGGTATCGGCGACCGTATCTGCCGGACTTGCACCGGGCTATACATTGGGTGATGGAATTGATGCAATGCGCTCAATTGCAGGACAAGTGCTCGATCCATCATATTCAACCGCACTCACCGGCACATCAAAAGATTTTGAAGAAAGTTCATCGAGTTTGCTCTTTGCATTCTTACTCGCTCTGATTTTGATTTATCTCGTACTCGCCGCACAATTCGAAAGTTTTGTCGATCCTTTCATCATCCTTCTTTGCGTGCCGATGGCATTGGCTGGTGCGGTGTTCACGCTGTGGTATTTCAATCAAACACTGAATATATTTAGTCAGATTGGCATTATCATGCTCATAGGACTCGTGACAAAAAATGCGATTCTCATCATTGAATTCGCACATCAAAGAGAAAAGGAATTACCTGCATTTGAAGCAGTGATTGATGCCGCGACGAGTAGATTCAGACCCATTCTCATGACATCACTTGCAACGATTCTGGGTGTTCTTCCCATTGCACTTGCCATCGGTGGAGGTTCGGAAAGTAGAATTTCCATGGGTATTGCAGTGATTGGTGGATTGATTTTTTCATTGATTTTGACACTCTATACCATACCCGGATTTTTTGTCATTGCTTCTCGTTTCAGCAAATCAATTCAGAAATAACATGTACTCATCAATCTTTGCTTTAACAATTCTCTTAAGTTCATTCCTCTGCATGAATTCTGCATTTGCCCATAGCGCAAAAGCCAAGAGAGGCATGGTTGTGAGTGTCTCTCCGATTGCATCAAAAGTTGGACTCGCCATTCTCAAAAAAGGTGGCAATGCCATTGATGCCGCAGTCGCAACAGGTTTTGCGCTTGCTGTCACCTATCCCGGAGCAGGTAATATTGGTGGAGGGGGGTTTTTGGTGGCACAGCTGAATGGCAATCAATCAATCGGATATGATTTTCGAGAGAAGGCACCAAAAAATGCAAAAAGGGATATGTTTTTAGATGCCAAAGGGAATGTCATGAATGACAAAATCCGTGAAGGAGCATTGGCTTCCGGCATTCCGGGTTCAGTCGCAGGCTTGCTCGATGCGCTAAGAGATCATGGCACGATGTCCATACAAGACATTCTTGCACCAGCAATAGATTTGGCCGAGAATGGACTTATTCTTGATGCTTCGATGATCAGACAATTTGATAAGGATATGTCATTATTCAAGAAATTTCCATCCACGATGAAAGTCATGACTAAAAATGGGATTCCATACAAAGTTGGTGAGAGATGGAAACAGCCTGACTTGGCACGCACACTCAAACTCATAGCAGAAAAAGGAAAGGATGGATTCTACAAAGGAGAAATTCCTCAATTGGTTTCCAAAGCCATGAAACAATATGGTGGCATCATAGCCGAAGAAGATTTTGCAGAATACACCGCAATCAAACGCAATGTTGTGAAAGGTACTTATAAAGGATATGATATCATCAGCATGTGTCCACCGAGTTCCGGCGGAATTGCGCTCATTCAAATGCTCAATATTCTCAATCGATATTCCTTCAAGAAAAATGAATGGCATTCAGCAAAACATGCGCATGCGATGCTATCCGCCATGAAATTTGCTTTTGCCGATAGAACTGTTCATCTGGGTGATCCCGACTTCACGAATATTCCTTATGAGATGTTGCTTTCACAGAACTATGCTGACAAATTATCTGCATTGATTCCCTCTGATAAAGCAATCCCATCCTCTTCCATCAAAGCGGGAGACCCAAAAGCTTTTGCCAAAGAGAGTGATGAAACGCTCCATTATTCCGTGATTGATTCAAAAGGAAATGCAGTCAGTGTGACAACCACGATCAATTCATGGTTTGGATCAGGTTTCATAGCCGAAGGAACAGGTTTTTTTCTCAATAATGAAATGGATGATTTTTCCGCAAAACCCAATACTCCCAATCAATTTGGGGTGATGGGCGGAGATGCCAATTCCATTCAACCCGGCAAGCGCATGCTATCCAGCATGACTCCGACCATTGTTCTGAGAGATGGCAAACCCAGACTTATTCTCGGTGCTCCGGGCGGATCAACCATCATTACCACGGTATTGCATATTCTCACGAATTGCCTGGATTTTGGAATGAGTATCGACAAAGCCGTCAAAGCACCTCGATTCCATCATCAATGGATGCCCGATGCGATAGATTATGAAGAAGGAGCATTTGATGCCAAAACAATGCTAACACTTACGGACATGGGTTATCAATTTGGTAAAAAACGCGTCATCGGCATTGCAGAATGTATAGCGGTGAATCCATGGGAAGGAGTTATTTTTGGGGCATCGGATACAAGACATCACAGCAATGGAACTGCCGAGGGATGGTGATGTTTCTTCCCTCTGAACAAACATTTATACCCAAAATGCGTCCTAAGGCGCATCGAATTTGCAATCACAAGAAATCCTATGAATAATCAATCAGACATTGCTTCAGTACATACGATGGCCGAGGCGAGCAGAACGATACAAAAAGAAATCTCTAAAGTCATCATTGGTCAGCAGGATATCATCGAGCAATTGCTCATTTCTTTATTCTCGCGCGGACATTGCTTACTTGTGGGTGTGCCCGGTTTGGCCAAAACATTGCTCATTCGCACATTGTCTCGATCTCTCAATCTCTCCTATAATCGCATTCAATTCACGCCCGATCTCATGCCCAGTGATATCACCGGTACGGAAGTGATTGAAGATGACATGTCAACAGGAAAGAAACAGTTTCGCTTTGTGAAGGGTCCCATTTTCTCAAATATCGTCCTCGCCGATGAAATCAATCGTACGCCACCAAAAACGCAGGCGGCATTGCTTGAAGCGATGCAAGAGCATTCCGTGACAAATGGCGGTAAGACTTATCAATTGGAACAACCATTTTTCGTACTTGCAACGCAGAATCCTATAGAACAAGAAGGAACCTATCCGCTTCCCGAAGCTCAACTCGATCGCTTCATGTTCAATTTATGGCTCGATTATCCAAGCGAGCAAGAAGAAGCGGAAATCGTGCGTACAACGACAACTGAAATCATTCCCGATATCAAACCGATTCTGTCTGCCGAAGACATCATTCGTTTCCAAGACATTGCACGCAAGATTCCTGTCTCCGACAATGTGATCAATTATGCGGTATCGCTTGTTCGCGCAACAAGACCGCAAACATCCAATTCAAAAACCGTGAAAGATCTGCTTAGTTATGGCGCAGGTCCAAGAGCCTCGCAATATCTCGTATTGGGTGCGAAAACAAGAGCCGCGATGCGTGGTGCATTCACTCCTGAAATCGATGATATTCGTGCAGTTGCCGAGCCGGTATTACGACATCGCATTGTCACGAATTTCAGTGCTGAAGCCGATAATATCACACCATCCAATATCATTTCAATGCTCTTGAAAGAATTGTGATGACTCCTTCGGGGAGAATATTTTTTATATCCATTTCAATGTATTCGATGAAAGCATTTAGCTCTCTACTTCTTCTTGCATTCATTGCTGTATTCTCTTCCTGCTCGATGAAGGACTCAAAACAAGCACTCGATGAACTATTCTCAGACTATAAGGAATTCATTCTTAGAGAATATCCCATCAGCGCAACCTATGATGGGGATCATCGCTATGATGACAAACTCACCGATTATTCAGAAACAGCAATCAAAACTCGATTTGATTCATTGCGTGTATTTCTGGAAAGAGCTAAAAATATAGATATCACAGAGGTGCATGGAGAAGATTCGCTTTCACTTCTTCTCTTCATTGATGAAATGAGCAGTTCTCTTGAAGCAGAACAATTCAATAATCATTATATGCCAATCACTCAGCAAGATGGCATTCACATAGAATTCCCGCAAATCATTGAGATACAACCATTCAACACTGTGGAAGATTATGACCGTTATGTGAACAGACTTAGCGGATTTTCCAAACAAGTTGATGATATCATTGAACATATGCGGAAAGGAATGAAGGCAAAAATCGTATTGCCGAATTATGTTGTCCAACAAATCATGGATCAAGTCTATCCGTTTTTCATGGATGACACCGATAGTCTGCCTTTCATGAAACCCTTGCAGAATTTTCCGACTTCCTTCACCGACAAGCAGAAATCACGCATCAGAAGTAAAGTCAAATTCGCACTTGACTCATCAATTCAGCCCGCATATTCAAATCTGCATAAGTTCTTGCTCTTTGAGTATATGGACAAAGCACGCAGAGTGGATGGAATTTATGCTCTTCCACAAGGTAAAGAGCGCTATGCACACATGATACGCAAAGAAACAACGATGGATATGCAACCAGATTCTATCTATGCAATCGGCATGAACGAAGTGAATCGCATAGAAGCGGAAATGCAGAATATCGTCAATGAACTTGGTCTCAAAGGAACAGCGGAAGAATTCAAAAAGCAATTGATCAAAGACCCCAAGAATTTCTATACAGACAAAAAACCCATGATGGATGAATATCGCAGGATTTTATCAATCGTGGATTCCAAGCTGCCAATGCTATTTGGCAGATTACCGAAGTCACCATATGATCTTAAAGAAATAGAAACATATAGAGCGGCTTCTGCGCCACAGGCATATTATTATTCTGCACCCCTTGATCGCTCGCGTCCGGGATATTTTTATGTGAATACCTATGACTTACCTTCAAGACCAAAACATACAATGACCGCACTAGCATTGCATGAAGCTGTACCCGGACATCACTTGCAGATTGCGATTGCGCAAGAATTACCCGGATTGCCATGGTTTAGAAATCAAATCGGCATCAATGCATTTGTCGAAGGTTGGGCATTGTATTCCGAGAGTCTTGGACATGACATGGGATTATATCAAGATCCTCATCAACGATTCGGAGCATTGGCTTTTGAAATGTGGAGAGCATGTCGATTGGTGATTGATGCAGGAATTCATACAGGAAAAATGACCAGAGAAGAAGGCGTTCAATTCATGATGAAACATACAGGCAATTCAGAATTGGATGCCCGTTCGGAAGTTGATCGCTATATCGTTTGGCCGGCGCAAGCACTCTCATATAAGCTTGGTCAAATGCATATACTCACACTGCGCAAAGAAATCGAAAAAAAACTGAAATCAAACTATTAGAGTTAGAAGTGAATCAAGTTTTGATGTCAAAGAATGAATTTAAATGTGACCAATTTCTCCTGGAATTTCGGGAACGAATGATTCACCGTCTTTCCACGATCGTCTCAACTACTCTGCCGCCGCCGCCGCCACCACCACCACCAGTC
>JBEEPK010000042.1:0-16874 GCA_041191145.1 Bacteroidota bacterium | reverse complement strand
ATGGGTGAAGTGACCAAACCTGAAACGATCAATTATCGCTCATTCAGACCAGAAAAAGATGGTCTCTTTTGCGAAAAGATCTTTGGCCCAATACGAGATTGGGAATGCGCATGTGGAAAGTATAA
This sequence comes from Bacteroidota bacterium, assembly GCA_041191145.1. Classification (GTDB taxonomy): domain Bacteria; phylum Bacteroidota; class Ignavibacteria; order Kapaibacteriales; family UBA961; genus UBA961. The sequence continues at coordinate 16,749 of JBEEPK010000042.1, read as the reverse complement.
GCGCATTCGCTATAAAGGAATCGTATGCGATCGCTGCGGAGTTGAGGTAACTCAGAAATCTGTCCGCCGTGAGAGAATGGGACATATCATGTTGGCAGTACCTGTGGTACATATCTGGTTCCTTCGTTCATTACCAAGCAAGATTTCTCATGCTCTAGGCATGATTACAAAGGACGTTGAACGTATCGTATACTATGAATCATATGTGGTAGTTCAGCCGGGAAGCACAGGACTCACAAGAAAAGATCTTCTTACTGAAGAACAATATCTTGAAGTTATGGCATCTCTTTCTTCAGCTGAAAGAGCCATGGATGATGATGATCCAAAGAAATTCATTGCATTGATTGGTGGTGAAGCAATTAAGGAACTGCTAAAGCGCATCGATCCTGAAAATGATTTTGAAACACTTCGCATTCAGTTGCGCGAGGAAACATCTCAACAGAGAAAGGCTGACTTGCTCAAGAGACTTCGTATTCTTGAGGCATTTACAGGCACGGAATTACCAAATAAATCCCGTCCGGAATGGATGGTACTTGATGTGGTTCCTGTTATTCCACCTGACCTTAGACCACTTGTTCCATTGGAAGGTGGCCGTTTTGCAACTTCCGATTTGAATGACTTATATCGCCGAGTGATCATTAGAAATAATCGCTTGCGCAGATTGATTGACATCAAAGCTCCTGAAGTGATTTTGCGTAATGAAAAACGTATGCTTCAAGAATCTGTAGATGCACTTTTTGACAATAGTCGTCGTAGCGTTCGTTCAGAATCACAAAGAGCTCTTAAGTCACTTGCCGATGTATTGAAAGGTAAAACAGGTCGATTCCGTCAGAATCTCCTTGGTAAGCGTGTTGATTATTCAGGTCGTTCCGTTATCGTTGTTGGTCCTGAATTAAAGATTCATGAATGTGGTCTTCCAAAAGATATGGCTGTTGAATTGTTCAAGCCTTTCATCATTCGCAAATTGATTGAAAGAGGACATGTCAAAACAGTAAAAAGTGCAAAGAAATTGGTTGAAAGAAAAACCAATGAAGTATGGGATATTTTGGAGAAGGTGATTGATGGTCATCCAGTGATGCTCAATCGTGCTCCAACTTTGCACAGACTTGGTATTCAGGCATTCCAACCACGCTTGATTGAAGGTAAGGCAATCCAATTACATCCATTGGTTACAACAGCTTTTAATGCCGATTTCGACGGCGATCAAATGGCTGTTCACTTGCCAATTAGTCATGAAGCTCAGCTTGAAGCATTGCTACTCATGCTTGCTTCACATAATATTATGCATACACAGCATGGTGATCCAATTGCTGTTCCTTCACAGGACATGGTTTTGGGTGCATATTATTTGACAAAGCTTCGTCGTGGCGCAAAAGGAGAAGGTAAGATATTTGCTTCTGCATCAGAGGTTATCATTGCCTATAATTCCAAGCAAATTTCATTGCATACTAAAATCAAAGTTCGCATTGATACCGAGCAAGGAAAACGCTCACAACTTATTGAAACAACTGTAGGTCGAGTAATCTTCAATCAAATCGTTCCAAAAGAAATGGGCTATTTGAATGAACTCTTGACAAAAGGACGTTTGCGTCAAATCATTGGTTTGTGTTTCCGCAAAGCCGGTCTTGCAAAAACAGTTGAATTCCTTGACAATTTGAAGGAAATCGGATTCCTCACTGCTACTCGTGGTGGACTCTCCGTTTCAATTTCTGATGTTGTGATTCCAGATGAAAAACAGACAATCATTGATAAAGCACAAGAAACAGTTGACAATATCGAAGAATACTATCAGAATGGTGTGATCACCTCAGGTGAACGCTATAATAAGATCATCGATACTTGGTCCAATGCAACGAATCGTGTAGCTGATAAACTCTATTCAGAGCTTCAAAAAGAATCTGATGGATTCAATACTTTCTGGATGATGCTTGACTCTCAGGCTAGAGGTTCGAAAGAGCAGATTAGACAGCTAGCCGGTATGCGCGGTTTGATGGCCAAGCCACAAAAATCTCTTTCCGGGTCAAGTGCCGAATTGATTGAAAATCCGATTATTTCAAACTTTAAAGAAGGTTTGACAATCCTCGAGTATTTCATTTCTACACACGGTGCTCGTAAAGGTCTCGCAGATACTGCGTTGAAGACAGCAGATGCTGGTTATTTAACTCGTCGTTTGCATGATGTTGCTCAAGACATGATTATCTCTCATGATGATTGCGGTACAATCCGTGGCGTTGAGATGCGAGCATTGAAAGATGGTGAAGATATCAAAGAACCATTGTCAGAAAGAATTCTTGGAAGATGCGCACTCGTTGATGTAATCAGTCCTGAGTCCGGTGAAGTCATCATCAAAAAAGGTGAAATCTTCAATGAAGAAAATGTTCAGAAAGTTGCCGAAACTTCTCTTGAATCCGTAACAATACGTTCTGTGCTTACTTGCGAATCTCGTCGTGGAGTTTGTGCGAAGTGTTATGGAAGAAATATGGCAACTGGTCAAATGGTTGATGTTGGTGAAGCAGTTGGTACAATCGCTTCACAATCAATTGGTGAGCCAGGTACTCAGCTTACTCTTCGTACTTTCCACACTGGTGGTACAGCATCACTTGTTGCATCTCAGTCTACTGTTCTTGCAAAATTTGATGGTCAAATCACATTCGAAAATGTGAAAACAGTTGCCTATGAAGATGAAAATGGAATGGATGTTTCTGTGGTGATCAGCCGAAGTGGAATCATTTACATTACCGAACCTGAAACAGGTCGTGTGATGACACGCTATGATGCCGTTTATGGTGCACTTCTCAAAGTTGTTGATGGACAAAAGATCTCCAAGAATGATTTGATTTATGATTGGGATCCATATAACTCGACAATCATCACTGAAAAAGCCGGTACAGTTCGATATCGCGATCTTATTCCATCATTGACATATCGTGAAGAGAATGATGAGCAGACAGGTCACATCACTAAAGTTGTGATTGAGTCTCGTGATCGTTCAAAGATGCCTTCCATTGAAATCGTGGATGATAGTGGTAATATCCTTCATACATATATCATTCCTATTAGAGCACAAATCAGTGTTGATGACAATGAGCGTGTCAGCGTTGGTACAAGACTTGTTAAGATTCCAAGAGATTTGGGTCGAATGAGAGATATCACGGGAGGTTTGCCTCGCGTTACAGAACTTTTTGAAGCTAGAGCTCCCCAAAATCCTGCAGTTGTTTCTGATATTGATGGAACAATCACATTCAAGCAAGCAAAGCGTGGTCAGCGTGGTATTGTCGTGACATCACTCGATGGTCAAACAACAACTGAATATACAGTACCTTCAAGTAAGTATGTACTCGTTCAAGAAGGTGATTTGGTGCGCGCCGGGGATCGTCTCACAGATGGTTCAATCAATCCTCATGATATTCTTCGCATCAAAGGTGTTGGTGCGGTTCAGGAATATCTTGTGAATGAGATTCAGGAAGTATATCGTATGCAAGGTGTGAAGATCAATGATAAGCATATCGAAGTCATTGTTCGTCAGATGTTGCAAAAAGTACGCATTGTTGATTCAGGTGATTCTACCTTCCTCTTCAATGATCAAGTTGATCGTTTGAAATTCTTGGATGAGAATGAAGTTCTCAAATCACAAGTTGTTGTTGATGACAAAGGTGATTCTCGCTTTAAAGTCGGACAACTTGTACCCAAGAAGCGATTCAAAGAAGTGAATGTAGAGCTTGCTAAAAAGGAGAAATTGGTTTCTACAGCAGTAGATGCCGAGCCTTCAACAGGTGAACCACTTTTGCTCGGTATCACTCAAGCTTCTCTTACAACTGAAAGTTGGCTCTCAGCATCTTCATTCCAAGAAACTACACGAGTTCTTGCAGATGCTTCAATTGCATCAAAGATTGATACTCTTTCAGGACTGAAGGAAAATATCATCATTGGACAATTGGTGCCTGCAGGTACTGGCCTTCGTCACTATCATGACATGATCGTCACAAGTGAAGTTGGAAATATCTTTGGTGGTGAGATGATTTCTGAACAACAAGAAGACGAAGCAGAAGGAACCGATGGTTTCAGAAGATTAGGCAGAAGACGCATTTCCGTATAATCTTTATAACTGAAAACAGCCCCGTAAAATGAAGGGCAGACATATTGTTTGTCTGCCCTTTTCTTTTCTCATTAGATATAATCCGTATGCAAACCTTGATTCTTGACGGTTATTCACTCACGATTTCTGAATTGGTGACATTTGCCAATCATTCACAACTTGCTGTTGCATTGTCAGATTCAGCAAAAATTGCAATGCAAAAAAGCAGGGACATCATTGAAGACTGGGTGAATTCTGGTGAAGTAATCTATGGAATCACAACAGGTTTTGGTGAGTTTTCGAATGTCGTCATCCCAAGAGAACGCATTGAAGAATTGCAAGAAAATTTGATCATTTCTCATAGTGCCGGTATAGGTTCTTATCTTGAACGACATATTGTGAGAGGCATGATGATTCTGAGAATCAATGCGCTTGCCAAAGGATGCTCGGGAATACGGATAAGTACTGTGGAAACATTGATTGCAATGTTAGAACATGATCTCATTCCGGCTGTTCCATCACAAGGTTCCGTAGGCTCAAGTGGAGATTTGGCTCCTCTTTCACATATTGCTTTGGCACTCATTGGCAAAGGTGAAATACTCATGCAGGACGGAACGGTTATTCCTTCTCAAGAAGCATTGAAATCATGTGGGATTCAACCCGTTTCATTGCAAGCAAAAGAAGGACTTGCATTGATCAATGGAACTCAAATGATGACTTCTCTAGGTGCTTTTGCAGTGCATAGAGCAAAGAATCTTGTTGACTTAGCCGATGTAGCCGGTGCTTTGAGTATTGATGCATTAAGAGGTACGGATACTGCATTTGATGAGCGGATTCATGCTGTCAGAGGATTTTCCGGGCAATTGACAACTGCTTCAAGACTTCGTTCTTTATTGAAGAATAGCGAGATTAGAGAGTCTCATAGAGAAGGTGATGGTTTGGTTCAGGATGCCTATTCACTTCGTTGCATGCCTCAAGTTCATGGTGCTTCTCGCGATGCAATTGAGTATGTGGAGCGAGTGATCGGAATAGAGCTGAATTCGGCAAATGATAACCCATTGATTTTTGCTGAAGATAAATCACACCTTGAGGGTGGTAATTTTCATGGACAGCCCATTGCACTGGCACTTGATTTTCTAGCAATTGCATGTGCTGAACTTGGAAATATTTCCGAGCGAAGAACAGAAAGAATGGTGAATGGCGCATTGAGCAATGGTCTGCCAAGATTCCTTGCAAAAGACGGAGGTCTTCAATCCGGAATGATGATTGCTCAATATACTGCAGCAGCATTGGTTTCCGAGAATAAAGTGCTTTGTCATCCAGCAAGCATTGATTCTATTCCAACATCAGCCAATCAAGAAGACCACAATTCAATGGGTAGCATTTCAGCCAGAAAAGTCCATCGCATTTTGGATCATGTTGAAACAGTCATTGCCATTGAAATGCTTTGTGCAATTAGGGGAATAGAATTCCATGCACCACTAAAATCAAGTCCGATATTGGAGCTTGTAAAAGACAGAATTCGAAAGATCATACCGGCAACAGATCATGATGCTATCATTCATCATGAAATTACATCTATGAAAGAAATTGTATCAACCGGTGAGCTTCTTTCAATCATCAGTACATTGAATAATTAATCATAAAGGTCATATCATGTTTGAACCACAAAAGAAGAAAGTCAAAGAATTGAAAGAAAGAACCGAAGCTTTGCGGAGGTTCCTTTGACATCGATGTTAAACATACAGAGATAGCTGAACGAGAACAATTGAGCGAACAACCCGGTTTTTGGGATGATGCCATGCAGGCACAAAAAGTGATGCAGGAAATTGCAGAGAGAAAAGAATGGATCACTATTTGGCAATCTGCACAAACAGCAGTTGAAGATGTGGGTGCTTTGATTGAACTAGGCGACGAAGTTGATGATCCATCAATGGAAACTGATATTGATGGAGAATTACTGAAAGCACAAGATGCAGTAGATACACTTGAACTTAGAAAAATTCTTTCTGCTCCTGATGATGGAAGGAATGCCATTTTGACAATCAATGCAGGTGCCGGTGGTACAGAAGCTCAAGATTGGAGTGAGATGCTGATGCGTATGTACACCCGCTGGGCAGATGCTCATGGGTATCAGATATTTCTTGCTGATGAGCAGCCGGGAGATGAAGCTGGTATAAAGTCTGCAACTTTGGAAGTTGTCGGAAAGAATGCGTATGGTTTTTTGAAGGCTGAAAATGGTGTACATCGATTGGTAAGAATTTCTCCATTTAATGCACAAGGGAAAAGACAAACATCATTTGCATCAGTGTATGTCTATCCGGAAATTGAAGATGATGTAGAAATTGAAGTAAATCCCGCGGATGTTGAAATGGATACATTCCGTTCTGGTGGAAAAGGCGGTCAAAATGTAAATAAGGTTGAAACAGCTGTTCGTTTGCGACATATACCTTCCGGAATTGTGGTTGCATGTCAGCAAGAACGCTCTCAACATCAGAATCGTGAAAGAGCAATGACAATGCTCAAATCAAGACTTTATCAAAAGAGAAGAGAGGAAGAAGAAGCCGCAAAAGCTGTCATTGAAGGTACCAAAAAGAAGATTGAATGGGGAAGTCAAATCAGATCTTATGTGTTTCAGCCATATACCATGGTCAATGATCATAGGACAGAACTGAAAAAGACAGACATTCATTCTGTGATGGACGGCGAGCTGGATGATTTCCTTAAGGCATATCTGCTTCTTGGTGAAGAGGAATAATTATCTGGTTAGTGTATTCCCAAACCATGTTCCAAGGCTTATGATGATTGAGCCCCAAAATGCGGGAATAAATCCTGTGATTTCTATTCCTTCGAGTATTTCTCCTGCAAACCAAAGCAAAAGCGTATTGATGACGAGCATAAACAATCCGAAAGTCAATAGGATTGCCGGTAAAGTAATCAAAGCCAATATTGGTTTGATGAATGTATTCAAAAAGCCAATGAAGAGTGATGCGATGATTGCAGAGAAGAAATTTTTAACCAAAATACCATCTACAAGAAATTGCAATATATAGACCGTTGAGGCAGTTATTGCCCAACGAATAAAGAGAGAAGTCATAATCTTGCTCCTTGATTACATGACAATATACAATTTGTCATACTTTTGCTTCACAGGAAGGAATAATTATCATACTTTTGAATATGCTTCGTCATACACGCACCATTTGTTTCACTTTGAATAGTATATGTCATGCCATATGATCCATTAATAGTACAACCGATGCGTGAAGAACTCACTTCAGCCGGTTTTACAGAATTACGCACACCTGAAGAAGTTGATCAAGCAATTGCATCTTCAGGCATTTCTTTGATTGTTGTGAACTCAGTTTGTGGATGTGCCGCCGGTGGTGCAAGACCTGGCGTGAAGATGTCCTTGGACAATGCCAAAAAGCCTGATAATTTGTTTACCGTATTTGCCGGACAAGATCTGGAAGCCACTTTGAGAGCCAGAGAGCATTTCAAAGGCCAACCACCTTCTTCACCAGCAATTGCCATGATGCGTGATGGTGAATTGATTGGTTTCATGCCAAGACATGCAATTGAAGGATCTTCTCCCGATATGATCTCATCTGCATTGAAAAGAGCATATGATGAAGTTTGTGCATGATCAATTATCTTTGATTTGAATAATGACAATGCCTCAATCTACCGAGGCATTGTCTTCTTTTTTTGGAGGGAATATGGAAAAAGAACACAAGATGGTTTTTGGATTGCCATGGAATATTGGTGTTCCCATTATACTTTCTGCAATCACATGCATGACATTTCTTGTGCTTACTGATTTAGTTGCAAACCCTCTTTTGTTATTCCTTATTTCCTTTTTTCTTCTCTTTCCATTCAGAAATTCCTCATTCATCGCAGGAAGACTATTGACGCTTAATTGGGCAGTCTTTCTTTTGTGGATGATCATGGATTTGAATTCTGCACTATTACCCTTTGCTTTGTCATTTGCATTAGCCTTTCTTTTAGATCCAATCATCAATGCAATGGAGCGCTTGAAAATCAAACGATGGCTTGGATCATTGCTCATGCTTGGTATCATTGGTGGAATTCTTGCCGCTATCGCAATATTTGTTTTTCCACCGGCATATGCTCAATTGGATCAAGTGACAAAAGAGGTGTCCAAATTTGTGGTACAAACAACGAATTATCTTGAAAGCAGACAGTTTTATTCCATGCTGCAATCATTCGGCATTCCAAAAGAAACTGTGAAACAATTAGTGCAAGATCAATTGATGCCAAAGGCAGAATCGCTTTTTTCCTCGGTCATGGATGCACTCTTTGCCTTGCTGACCAATATCTCAATGATTGCGGCTCAACTATTGAATCTTATTCTAATTCCTATCATCACATTTTATTTTCTGAAAGATCTTCCCGCATTGAAGAAGTTTTTGAGAGAGATTCTAGGAATAAAAAATCCAAAATCATTGTCCATGCTTGAAAGAGTGAGCGATATTTTAAAAATCTATGTCGGTTGGCAAGTCATAGCAGTTGTTTGGATTGGAAGTGCAGCTTCTCTTTTTCTGAGTTTGCTTGGAATTCCTTATGCAATAGTCCTCGGAGTTGCTTTTGGACTTCTTAATCCAATCCCATTCTTTGGATCAATAGCAAGCATGATAATAGGCATCATCGTAGCTATTTTTGTGGATCCTCAGCATGCTTTAATGCATGTAATTGGAATTGCTCTTGTTGTGAATGGACTTCACTTTTTGAATGCCTATATTATTGAGCCACGCATCCTGGGAACAAGAGTCGGCTTACATCCTGTGCTACTTCTTGCATCTATTTTTGTGTTTGGACACTTCTTTGGTTTTATAGGACTTTTAATTGCAGTTCCAACTACCGCAATATTGATGATGTTTTTCAGGGAATGGGAAAACACATTGCATGCATCTGTTCAAACATCGCCTACAATTATTTCTGAAGGCAAAGATCAGAAGTGAATTTGAAAGCCATGCATGATTGCATCATCATCGGAGCCGGAATAGCCGGAATGGTAACCGCTAGGGTATTGCATGATGCTGGATATGATATCGCCATTATTGACAATGCAAGAAAGGGTTCAGCATCAATTATTGCCGCCGGACTGATTAATCCAATCACAGGAAAACGGTTCGAGCCTTCATGGCGTTATGATGAGTTCTTATTGAAAGCACGGCAGTTTTATACCGAATGTGAAAGCGGGGATGAAGAGCAAGTATATTATCGATCATTCCCAATGCTCAGAATATTCGCAGATGAAAAAGAGTATGACACTTTTCAAAAGAAATATACCATCGAATATTTAGGACGCTATGTCGGAGAACAGTTTGGACCTGAACATTCATCCATTCATCATTCCATCAAGAATCTTCATGGTGGATTCAGAACTTTGAATGCAGGGATATTTGAATATGTGAATTTCCTGAATTCAATGTCTTCGAAATTCTCATCATTCATCTTGAATGGCTTTATTGATAAAGGAAATCTTTCAAGAAACAATGATGTATGGAGCGTGACAATTGATAATCAAGTCATTCATTCTCGAAAAGTCATTTTCTGTGATGGTTGGCAAGGAAGCAAGAATCCATGGCTTGCAGATTTGGATCTGAGATATGATATTGTGAAAGGTGAATCCTGTATTATTCGAACCAAGCTATTACCGGAAACAGATATCATCAGCAGAGGATTTGCGATTATCCCGATTGGCAGTCACACATTCAGATGTGCGGCAACATTTCAATGGAATGAAATGCATACGATTCCCACTGAATTCGGAGCTGAGAGATTGCATAACAGGATCTCCTCACTCATTAATTGTGAATATGAAGTCCTAGAACAATCAGCAGGACTTAGGCCGACAATGTTCGAGCATAAGCCATTCATGGGAGAACATCCAAAGTATCCTGGATTATTAGCCATGGGCGGCCTCGGTACAAAAGGCGCTCTCTATGCACCATATATGGCATATAATCTTCTTGAATATTTGAGAGGTGCAGGAGAAATTGATCCCGAAATGAATCTTTTACAAGCTTTTCATCACAGATGATATATTATCGGAGTTTTGGATTTATGAAGCGAATACTGTTCTTGACAATAGTAAGTTGTGTATGTAATGTGATGAATGCATTTGGTCAATTGAATACCGATCCATGGTCTTATATCCTCAAAAAGGATTTCGATAGTGCTGAGATTATTTTCAAAGAGAAATTGTCCACAAATCCCAAAGACATTCGAATGATACTTGGGCTTTCTTATCTCTTGGAAATGCGACATCGTTATCAAGAGTCATGGAATGTATATAAAACGATTGTACAAGCCACTGATGATCCCATTCCATATCTATATTCCATTTGGTTATCACCGCGCTTCTCTACCCAGATGCATGAGAAAAAATCGGGCGTTCAGGATATCTTGAAGCAATTGACATTGAAAGGAGACAAAGCAGGTTCATTACGTGCGATGGCAATGGAAATGCTTGGATCCGTTGAAATAAGAAATAGAAATGTGAAAAGTGCCAAACAATTTTATAATGGCATCAAGGCATTGTCTGCTTATCAAATAATTGGTCCATTCGAACATATCTCTGCATCAGGATTTAATATCGCATATCCACCTGAAGATAAATTTGCAATAGGGGAGATCTATGAAGGAAAAAATGGAACACCTGCCTCATGGTTTATACCGCCATATATTAAATCTGATTATTGGTTGGATTTTCAAGCATATTTCCCGGACAGACAAGCCATTTATTATGCAAATACTTTCGTTTGGTCTCCAAACAATTCAAAAGTAAATGTTCGCATCGGGACTTCCGGTTCCGTAAAAGTCTTCTTGAATGACACTGAAATAATCAGGGATTCGAATGAGACAAATAATGACTTTGATACGTATATCGTAAAGACCGAATTGTCCAAAGGTTGGAATAGACTATTGGTAAAAGTCGGCTATTCTGAAATAGAGCGATGCAATTTCTTGATGCGCATTACAGATGATGAAGGAAATCCAATAGATGGTTTAAAAGAAAGTGCACAGGCACAGGATTATGTAAAACAAAAACCAAGTATCATTGAGCATATCCCAAATCCTATCATTACTCAGTTGAAAGGAATCCTTGAAAAACATCCTGATTGGATAGAACACTATCTCTTGCTCGCAGATGCTTATCTGAGAAATGACAGAGCTATAGAAGCCGAACAATTATTGAAGAAAGCATTGAGTATCTCCAAAGATAATCCTGTTGTTTTGTGGAAGTTTTTAGATACTTATGCTCGTGGAAGAAAGAAGGATGAAGTAAATACAACATATGAATTGCTTGCAGCCATGAGTAAAGATATTCCGGATGGGATTATTCACAAATTCAATCAGCATCTGGATAATGAAGATTTTGATAGAGCTGAAGACATGGTGAATCGAATCGAACAATTGCTTCCCGGAACAGAGACCGCATATACTCTACGCATACGCTATTATGATAAAAAGCGAATGCAGGACAAAGTGATATCAACTGTGAGAGAGGCAAAAAAGAAATTTCCTCAATCATGGACATTCACAGAACTTGCCGCTCTATTTGATTTTCAGGCATCGAGAAAACGCGATACAATGATTGGCATGTACTCAAAATACTTGCAATCTGTCTATGGAGAAGCCCCTCTTTTGGCTTTGGCAAAAGCCTATTTGGAAGATTCTAAAGTCAAAGATTGGGAGAAAACCTATGCAGAACTATTAGAATTATCACCTTCATCTCCAGGTTTTCATTTTCAAATGGCATCTGTATACACGCAATTGGAACAATATGATAAAGCCGAAAAAGCAGTTGGAGCGGCATTGAAGTTCTGTCCTTCATGCAATTCATATTGGTCTAAACTTGGGGAAATTCATCGCAGTAAAAAAGATGTGAATTCGGCAATTGCTGCCTATCAGAAAGCATTAGAGTATTCACCAACCGATTATGATGCCCGCGCTATCTTGCGAGAATTGCAAGGCAAAAAATCTATCTTCACAATATTCGGTGAAACAAATATCGATTCCATCTTGAAATCTGCTCCTTCTGCAAAAGATCATCCGGAAGCTAGTGCGGCAATTGTATCCGATAAGATGAGAAGGGTCGTCTATGAACAAGGTGCATCGGAATCGGTATCGGAGAGTATCATTCGTGTATTTAATGAAAAAGGTATCGATTTTTTCAAAGAATACAGAGTCGGATATAATGGAAATTCACAATCATTGGTCATTGAAAAAGCAGTCACAATAAAAGCGGACGGAAAAGAAATTCGAGCGGATATCAATAGAAACATGGCCGTATTCAAAGGGCTTGAAGTCAATGATTTTATTTATGTGAAATATCGCATCAGAAATTATAATACGGGAAAACTAGCCAAGCATGTTTGGGATGAATATTATTTCAATAAATTTTTCCCAATTACACATGCAGAATATGCATTGATCATGCCCAATGAAATGCAATTCACCACTTCTCAACAGGCAATGGACATTACACCTAAAGAAATCCAATTGCCAGAGATTAATTCCACTTTGTATTCTTGGTCTATAAATAAGGAACCCGGTATTGTATATGAAGCCGACATGCCTTCTTTACCAGAAATAGGAAAAGTTCTGAGATTTACCACTATTCCAAATTGGGTATTTTTGGTGGATTGGTATGCCGAATTGGCTCAATCAAAAGCGCAATCTTCGTATGAAATCAAGGAAGCGGTAAAACAACTCATTCCAAATCCCGAGAAACTATCGGAAAAAGAAAAGATCCAGAAGGTCTTTCAATTCATTACCGATAATATTCGATATAGCATGGTATCATTCAGACAATCCGCTCTAATTCCTCAAAAAGCCAGAGATGTTCTTGTCAATAAAATTGGTGATTGCAAAGATGTTTCAACCCTTGGCATTGCGATGCTCGGTGAATTAGGCATAAAGGCAGATTATGTACTAGTGAACTCAGGGAATGAAGAACGATTATTAAATATTTTACCTTCAATCGCTTTCAATCATTGCATCATTGCTGTAAGGGAGAAGGATAATCAGAAACCATATTTTCTTGATTTGACTGCTTCGAATTTTCCAACAGGTGTGATTCCTGCGGCTGACAAGAATGCATTTTCATTACTGATAAAACAGGGAGTAACACAACCACTATTGCTTCCGGATAAGCAAGTGGCTCCACCTACATTCATTGCAAGAAGCTCGGTGCAATTCACTGATGATGGAATGATCATACAAGGAAGTGAAAAAGTAACCGGCACATTGACCGCACAATATCGTTCTGCTTATAAAGGCAAGACATCTGAGGAGCGAAAAAAAATGATGCAAACCGCACTTGCTTCCGATATCCCATCTGCCAAGATAAATGATCTAATGATCTTGGGTGCTGATTCATTGTCTGAGAGCATTGCAATCTACTATCAATATGAAGCTCCAAACACTGTGGCAGAAGCAGGGACTTATAAGATAATTCGCATTCCTTGGCGTAATGAATTGTCCACCGATAATGCATTGACCTATGAGAATCGAGTATATCCGGTGAAGAATCTCTATGATATTGACACCACCTTCGAAGAAGTGTCAATGATCATTCCCAAAGGATATACACTAGCAGAAATTCCACAATCGGTGAATTATTCAAATTCGTCTGCAGATTATGCATTTTCGGTTATGGCTAAAGAGAAGGATGGACTTACTTTGCTTACAGCAACCCGAAAGTTCATTAAGAAAAAGACTTTTATTGAACCTGATGAATATCAAGAGTATAAAGTCTTTTATTCCAAAGCGGTTAGAGAAGATAGAAGGCAATTATTACTCAAAAAGATTGAGTGAAACTGAGAGATTCTCTCGAAAGTTGTCTATCATGCTATTTTTCACTACTTTCGAGCCGATTTCCATATAATTGCGCAAAAAAGCCCATCTTTAGACGTATGAAAGACAATCAAAACAATCAATCAGTTCAAGAGCAATTTCCGGTTGGATCTATTGTTCCATTATCCCGCATAGATATTTCCCATACCGATACAATCGGTAATGCTGCTGAAACCTCTGTTGCAAAATCACTTTTGAATCGTAAATCACATTGTACAGCATGTGGCGATAAAGATGGAGGATGTTCAACTTGCAAAAGTGGATCTTCTCCGAATGAAGATAATGTAAGAGAGGTCCAAGACAATGCACAGGACTGGTTTGTGGAAGTGAGTTTCAAAGCTCGAAGAAAACAATTATTCAAAAAGAATAGAAATGGGCGCTATGCACTGAGTGATACAGTGATCGTTCAATCTGAATACGGATCTGATGCAGGAACGATCACTGCTGTTGGTTCAATTGCAGAGATGAAAAAAAACAATCAGGAAACCCCTACATTAAGTTTGCAGAGACTGGCTACTCAGGAGGATATCCTGCAAATCAAAGCGAATCGCGAACAAGAGAAGGAAATCATTCGTGAAGTGAAAGCCAAAGTGAAGGAATATGGTCTTGATATGAAGATCGTTGATGCAGAGTGGCAATTTGATCGTACTCGTTTATCAGTGTATTTTTCTGCGCCTCAAAGAGTTGATTTTCGTGAATTGGTCAAGGAATTGGCAAGAATATATCATGCTCGCATTGAACTCAGACAAATACCTGCTCGCGAAGAAGCGAAAAGGATTGGCGGAATTGGTCCATGTGGATTGGAACTTTGTTGTTCAACATTTCTGAATGAGTTTGAGCAAATCAATCTCGAACATGCTAAAGCACAAATGTTGCCACCGAATATCAGTAAACTTAGTGGCATGTGTGGTCGCTTGAAATGCTGCTTGCTTTATGAAATCGACAATTATGTATCCGCTTTGAAAAATTATCCGCCTCTGGATTCCTATGTGCATCTCACCGAAGGAAGAGCTCGCATGATCAAGATCGATATTTTCTCGGATACCGTGACTGTGATCGGAGAGAATACAGGAACATTTCATACAGTCTCCCTTGAAGAACTCAATGCTCTTCGCAGAAATGGCAAAGTAGAAGCACCAAAAGAATATCAATCATAATGAATGAAAACGGAGTTAGATATGAATGAATCCATTCGCAAACAGTTGAATATACAAGTCACCAATGAGCATGTGGCTTCGATGGCATATTTGGAAATGGCATCATGGTGTGCCGACAATGATTTGCCAGGCTTGGAAGAATACTTTTATTTCAGTGCAGAAGATGAACGCGAGCATATGCTTGAGTTTTATCGCTATGCAAATTCCAATGGTTGCAGAGCCACGATTGGTGCAGTTCCGAACTTGAGATCCGAGTTTGAAAGTGTTCTTGATATTCTTGAGCATAATCTTTTCCTCGAGCAACAAAATACGATTGCCATCAATGAGCTTGCAAAGATGTGTCATGAAGTGCTTGATTATGCAACATTGCAATTTCTTCAACCATTCATCAAAGAGCAGCAAGATTCCGAGCGTAGCGTAGAAGAATTGATCGTGATGGTAAAACGAGTGGGATATGATGCAAAGAATCTCTATTTCCTTGACAAACAATTCAAGAAAATGATGCAAGGGAAGGCGGAAGAGGAAGCCGGAAAGGAATAAGAAATGATTGTTTATTCAGTTTGATCTTCGCCATCAAATTCAGAATTAATAATCATCAATGCTTGTTCGAGATCTTCCTGAGAAACGAATAAGCGGACGCCCATAATGGCTCCAACATAGCAGGAATTTACATTCAAGTCATAGACATAACTTGAGATGCCATGCTCAGCAAGTAGAGCCTGAGCCATCTCAGCTTCAATCGCATATGGAAAGCGCCGGACTAAAACCGGCGCTTTTTTTTGTTCTTCGGGATTCATAATGTATCATCCATGTTGTGCTTCAAGCCAGCGCTCTGCATCAATGGCCGCCATGCAACCACTACCTGCGGCTGTGATTGCTTGTCTGTACACACTGTCTTGAGCATCGCCACAAGCAAAGACCCCTTCGATATTCGTATAGGAAGATTTGCCAACAGTTTGAATATAACCGGTCTCATCCATGTCAATCAGGCCTTTGAATAAATCCGTATTGGGTTTATGGCCAATTGCAACAAAAATTCCATCGGCGGGGACGATATTTTCTTCATTCGTGACCGTATTACGCAATTTCAATGAAGTGAGCTTTCTCAAACCTGAAGGAAGGGTTTCTCCAATATATTCATCAACCGTTGTATTCACCATGAATTCAATCTTGGGATTATTTTGACAACGCTCAAGCATGATTTTAGAAGCGCGGAATTCATCTCTTCTGTGGAGTATGGTCACTTTTGATGCAAAACGAGTTAAATAATTAGCCTCTTCCATTGCGGTATCACCACCACCAACCACATAGACATGTTGATTCTTGAAGAAGAAACCATCGCATGTAGCGCAAGCGGAAACACCGAATCCCATATATTCTTGCTCGCCTTTTGATCCGAGTAATTTCGCAGCCGCACCGGTTGATATGATGATGGAATCGCAATTATATGTTTTGTCTCGATCACTTGTCAATGTGAATGGTCTTGTTGAAGTATCCACTGAAGTGATAGTCTCATAGATTGACTGAGCGCCAAAACGGTGGGCTTGTTTGCGGAAGACATCCATCATTTCGGGTCCCATGATGCCATGCTCAAAACCAGGATAATTCTCCACTTCAGTAGTAATCGTC
>JBEEPK010000041.1:0-18315 GCA_041191145.1 Bacteroidota bacterium | reverse complement strand
AGTGGTGATTGCACTTGCACAGGAGATTCGCAAACTCGGTTATGCATGTACTGTTGAGCATCCCATTGGAGATAGCGATGTATTGCATGTACCACTTGCGCTCAAGGCAGGATTTGGAGAACTCGGCAGACATGGCTCCATCATCCATCCAACCATGGGACCCCTTTTTCGACTCGGAAGTGTGATCACCGATATGCCACTTGCCACAGATAGTCCAATTGATGTAGGTATTGCAAAGTTTTGTGATTCATGCAAAGCATGCAGGATTTATTGTCCTGCCGATGCCATTCCAGATGAACGCTCAAGCGAGGCAGGAAAAGATCATTTGGGGAATGATAGATATATGGTCGATACAGGACGCTGTTTTCCGTATTTTGCAAAAGATCATTATTGCTCGGCATGTCTAGCGGTTTGCGTGTATAATCACAAGGAATGGGCAAGAGATTTTGAAGGTTTCAAAACAAAGCTTTTTCCTGATTTACAGCTCAAAGAAGCACCGGAACCCATCGATCCTGAAACTGATAAACACTGGTATCCACGCAGAAAACGATAATTCGGAAACATTATGCATCATATTCTCCTCATCGTCCTCATCCTTAGCTTGATTGGATGTGGCAAAGAAGAAACAATCACTCTTACTTCCGCAAAGGGCGGTAAAAATTATGGTGGTGTATTTCGCATCAACATGATTCGAGGCAATCCAAATGGACTTGATCCCGTGATCATCAATAGCAAACTCGCTGATGATATTGCATTACAGGTCTATGATCGATTGATTTCATTTGATTCAAGTCTTGGTGTGATTCCCGAAGCCGCGAAATCTTGGGAAATTTCAGCAGATGGGAAAGAGTATGTATTCCATCTTCGCACGGACATCTTATTTCATGACAATGCATGCTTTCCAAATGGGAAAGGTCGCAAGATGACTGCAAAAGATGTCGAATATTCACTCACTCGCGCATGTGATCCAAAAGCCAGCTATGATGCACGAGTCGCAGGAAAAGATGTTAAGAATATTGAAGGTATTCAGGCGATTGATGATAGCACATTGAAGATTACACTCACACGCGCTTATTCACCATTCCTCTTGCTACTTGCAAACTCACTTGGTTGCATTATACCAAAAGAAGCAGTGGAGAAATATGGAAAAGACTTCTTTCAAAATCCTGTTGGAACCGGGCCATTTGTGTTTGTGGAATGGCGACCCGACATTTCCATGACATTCAAAAAAAATTCGAAGTATTGGCAAAAGGATGAAGCCGGCAATGAGCTTCCCTATTTGGATTCACTTGTGTTCACCTTCAGCTTCCCTATTTGGATTCACTTGTGTTCACCTTCATCAAGGATGACAAATTGCAATTGAAGGAATTCACCGATGGTAATTTGGATGAATGCTTCACATTACCGACTGAGTTCTTTGAAGATATCGTTGATACAAAAAACAAGAAAGCCAAAGCACCGTATGATCAATTTCAATTGCAATCCACACCGGCTTTGCTGACATGGTTCATTGATTATCTCTGTATAAAAGCTCCTTTTGATAATCCCGATGTACGCCGTGCATTCAGTTATGCAATTGATAGAAAAAATATCGTAAAATATGTATTGAAGGATGCTCCCTATGGTCCTGCTCTTCACGGTATCACTCCGCCCGTATTCAAGAATTATGATATCAAGCAGATACCCGGTTTCGATTTGAATATTCAAAAAGCTCGTGAATTGATTGCAAAAGCAGGTTATCCAAATGGGAAGAATTTCCCGAAAGTTACATTCCATATTTATCCCGAGCCAAGACTTGTGCAAGTCGCAGAAGCTGTTCGTTCCATGATAAAATCCAATCTCGGAATTGAACTTCAGATTCAGACAATACAGTTTTCTGAATTCTTGCAATTAGCAGAAGAAGGAAAGCTTGCGATGTGGGGCACGCGCTGGTATGGCGATTATCCCGATCCTGAAAATTATATCAATCTCTTGGATGGTGCTCTTGTTCCCAATTCACTAAGTGAACCTAGTTATCCAAATAGCACCCGCTACAAAAACTCCGAAGCATCCGCACTATTCGCACAAGCAATGGCAGAGACTGATGAAGTGAAGCGCATGGAGCTCTATCGCAAAGCAGAATCTATGGCTATCGCTGATGCACCAGCAACTATGCTCTTTTATGAAAACCATTACCGTCTTCTTCAGCCATGGGTGCGTGGATATCCACTTGATGGGCTTGCAAGAGTGAATCTACGAACCGTGTGGTATGATAAAAATGGAAAATGAATAAGATCAATGATGACCCCAACGGGGTCGTATGTGGAAGCAGCCAATGACCCCAAAGGGGTCGCATATCAGCTACATGAATCTCCGTGAATCATAAAGAACTCACATATTACACAATCTCATTCTTCTTGATTTCACTGCTCATGTCATGCGGGACAGTACGATTAAGTAAAGAACATCGCAGTGCACTGCAGACAAATCAATATATCAATATAGATGGAATCACAAGAACATATCATCTCTATAATCCATCGCAAACAGTCAATACACCAATAGTATTTCTCTTTCATGGGAATGGTGGTAGCGCAGATGGTATTGCAGGATTAACAAAAGTAAAAGCCCCATATCTTCCATGGTTTGATATTGCAAAAAAGGAAGGACTCATTCTCGTGATTCCTGATGGAATGATTGGACCCAAGAATTCTCAAGGTTGGAATGATTGTAGAAATGATGCACCCAGAATTCCGGCAACTGACGATGTGGGATTCATTACTAGACTTCTGGATACTTTACAACAAACACTACGATATGATGCACGAAAAGTATTTATGGTTGGTACTTCAAATGGTGGACATTTCGTGATGCGTCTTGCCCAAGACATGCCGGAACGAATAACAGCATTTGCTTCAATAGTGGCATCGGGACCGGCATCATCAAAATGTAACACATCCGCCATTCCTGTTTCTGCATTATTCATGAATGGAACTGCAGATCCGCTTGTTCCATATAAGGGTGGAATAACCGAAAATGGCACTGTTGTTTCAACAGATAGCAGTATTGCATATTGGGTAAAAAGAAATGGAACTCAAATAAATCCAACTATCACCCAATTTCCATCTAATGGTAATTCAACTGTAATATCATATCATTACCAACACGGAATACATGGTACTGAGGTAATGTTATACAAGGTAGAAAATGGTGGTCATATAGAGCCAAGTCGAAGAGAACGGTATTCTTTTTTGTGGACTTCATTTGTCGGCACTCAAAATGCAGATATCGAAAGCGCTGAAGAGATATGGAAATTCTTTACAGAGAAAGTTCGTAAGTAAAGTATACATTCACAATTAGTAACAAACATGAATACACATCTATACTCAGCACATATAGTTTGGACAGGAAATACCGGCACCGGCACTTCGGATTATACATCGTATTCTCGTGATCATGTAATTTCGATAGAGCATAAACCTGATCTTCCCGGATCTTCCGATTCCATTTTTCGTGGAGATGTGACAAAACATAATCCCGAAGATATGCTTCTCTCTTCGCTTTCTGTTTGCCATATGCTATGGTATTTACATCTTTGTGCCGATGCAGGTGTGATTGTGACTGCATATACAGACAAGGTTGAAGGTGTTCTTGAATATGGCAAAGTTGGTGGCAAATTCACTGAAGTCACATTGCATCCAATTGTAACAGTGGAGTCTGAGGAAATGATTTCATTGGCAATGTCGCTACATTCAAAAGCACATGATTGTTGCTTTATTGCGAATTCCGTGAATTTTCCTGTGAAGCATGAACCAAATATTTCAATCAAAGAATAAGATCATCACATGAAGACATATATTTCATTTATTGTTTTTGCTATTCTCTTCATTGATTGTGTTCCATTATATGCACAAGAGAATCCAATCATGAACAAAGAATTGCAGGAATTCGCCACAATGCTTATTGGCGAGTTTAATAGCAAAGATCAGGCAAATCAAGATAGCACATATTTCAATATTCATTTGTCGATGAGTAGAATTTGGGATGCAGATACAAAGGCTATATGGCTTTATGTGGAACAAGCCATGGATGACAAGAGAGAGAAACCATATAGACAAAGAGTATATAAGCTTGGGCAATTAGAGAGAGATGTATTTACAAGTGACATATATACCATTATGAATCAAGAGCGATTCATTGGTTTGCAAAACAATAAGGGAAAGAAAGAGTTGCTTACTCCGGACATGATTGAACTCAAACAAGGATGTACTGTCATACTCAAAAAAACTGATGACATATATATCGGCGGAACAGATGCAGATAAATGTCCATCTGATTTGCGTGGAGCATCTTATGCAACCACAAAGATCATCATGTCAGGCAATATGCTTGAGTCATGGGATCAAGGTTTCGACAAATTAGGCAAGCAAGTATGGGGAGCAACAAAAGGTGGTTATCGATTCATAAAATATAGCCCTTGAAATGCAACGTTCAATGATACATTCTTCAGCAGGTAAAATTCAGCATGAAACAATTCAACATAGACCCCGATATAAAAAAAGCGGAAACATTACCCGGGTGGTTTTATCATAATGTAGAATTATTTGAATCTATGAAAGATCGGATATTTTCTACTTCATGGCAATGGATTGGTGACAAAGCAATCATTCCTCTTTCAAATTCTGTTCATCCTTTCACTATGCTTGACGGATTTGTGAATGAACCAATGGTATTGGTGCGTAGTGCGGATGATACATTGCGATGTCTTTCTAATGTATGCACACATCGTGGAAATATCGTTGTGCATAATCCAGGTACATGCAAATTTCTCACTTGCATGTATCATGGTCGTAGATTTAATCAAGATGGATCATTTGCTTCCATGCCTGAATTTGCATTAACTGAGAATTTTCCAAGACCATGCGATGATCTTCATGCCTTTCCTCTCATTGAATGGGGACCATTTATGTTTACAAGCATACATCCCACATTTGATTTTCATACTGTTTTGTCAATCATGAATGAACGCATCGGATTTTTGCCTTTGGAACAATTCATTCATCAACCATCTCTTGGAAAAGAATATCTCGTGAATGCGCATTGGGCATTGTATTGCGATAATTATCTCGAAGGATTTCATATACCATTCGTGCATCAGGACTTGAATTCTGTATTGGATTATGGTCAATATGCCACGGAAATATATGATCATTTCAATCTGCAAATCGGATATGCACAAGATGGAGAGGAATGCTTTGACTTGCCGGAAGGACATCCCGATTATGGCAAATCCATTGCGGCCTATTATTATTGGATTTTTCCGAATATGATGTTCAATTTCTATCCATGGGGATTATCCATTAATATCGTGAAGCCGATCACAATTGAAAAAACAAAGGTAAGTTTCATCACCTATGTCTATGATGAAACTAAATTACATTCAGGTGCCGGTGCAATGCTGGATAAAGTGGAGAGAGAAGATGAATTTGTAGTGGAGAATGTATTCAAAGGACTCAAATCGAGAATATATTCAACAGGAAGATTTTCCCCGACTCGCGAGCAAGGCACACATCACTTTCACAGATTATTGGCTGAATTCCTGAGGCAAGATCAATGAGTATAAATCCTGTGGTATATTTCGAAATTCCTGTAACAGATATGAATAGAGCAATTGCGTTCTATTCAGCAGTTTTTGGATTTACTTTCGAGAAGGACATCATAGATCATAATGAAATGGCTTTTTTTCCTTTTGAAGATGGAGTTCGGGGAATCACGGGAGCCTTGGCGAAAGGAGATGTTTATGTCCCTACAGTCAATGGCATCCTGATTTACTTTGGAACGAATGACATTGATTCAATACTCCAAAAAGCAGTAGAAGCCGGCGGGGTAATTCTCTATCCCAAAACATCCAATGGAGAGCTTGGTCATGTGGCGGAATTCAAAGACAGCGAAGGCAATCGAATAGCATTGCATCAGAAATAACAATCAGACATCCAATTTCAGATTGCGTCTCTTTGGATGTTTGATGCTGATGCGAGTATGCACTCTTTTGCGCCACATTTTGAAACTCGAGGGTTTCATTTCTCTTCGCATCAATGCAATGACATCGGACTCCGAATATCCATATTGCTGTTTAATCGCTTCAAAGGATGTCCGATCTTCCCATGCCATTTCAATGATTCTACTGATGTCTTCAGGTGGTAAATTCATTGTAAATTATGATGTATTTGTTAAGCTCTGAGAAACACATTGGAAGTGACATAAGTTCAGATTACTGATTTGAACTATCTACAGGTCTTACAATTTACATTTCAATCAATGGACTAGCTATACTTATTGCACAATTATAGGTGTAGATATTGTTTTATTTTCTGCTTGAATCACGATGAAATACATTCCCGATTTCAAGGAGATATTTTTCAAAGATTGATTCTTCCCAGATTCCATATTTTCTTCAAATACCTTTTCACCCAGAATTGTATACACAGCAATTGATGTAAATGAATCATCTGGATGAATTACTACTCTCTCATTACTTAGTTGAGTGATAATTGCTGACTCCAATTTTGCGTCAAATACAGAATTAGTGGAACTTGAAGGTGCATGCGCTCCGATGGATTCTCTAGCCATATCTTTTGTGAACTCACCAAAGAAATCTCTCTCTCCAATCTTCAGTCCAAATTGTTTTTGCAAATCAATTCCGGAATTCGCAAATGCAGAATTCGCTACAATTCTATAATATTCTAAATCAGCATTTGATGAAGGATAATGTTTTGGAGCTGCTTTTCCAAGACCCACTATTTGTGGATCAGCGAATACACCTACATCAATGTTTCCTATTCTTTCGCAATCTTCACATTCCAATCTGAATGCTTGCAGTGAAGAAATGTCCTTGCCATATCGCATCGAGAAAGATTTACCATTTGCCCAGTATCCATTTCCTTTGAAATGTGGTTTTTGATTGACAAATGATGGAGGGACATCAAGCAATTTTACCCCATCTGTAATGATTGCATTATTATATGCTCGGATATTTGACATCACAGATCCATACTCTGTCAATTGAACTGCTGCGAAACTTGGATAGGTATTTTTTGGAGCCGGCGATGTAATGATGGTATTATTATGCATAATAAATCCATCCCAACCAGTATTTGGCGCAGTGAACATCGTCACGCTGGAATTGTTTGTTCTGGCATCATTCACACTAATGGAATATCGCATGAGATTATTCCCCCATGGTCTTGCTCCATCAAAATTACCAAACAAATATCCCGCACCATCATTATCATGAGAGTAGCAATATTGAATAATCGAATTTGTAACTCCTCCATCCAAGTCAAATCCTAAGCCATCACATCCTTTGCCTTTTCCGGATGAATTATTGTGTGATTCGCAGAATTGAATAATCACATTATCTGCAGCATATACCCAAATTCCTCCAGGTCCCCCACATGCTGTATTTTCTGTACCATTATTGTAAGCTCTCGAA
The DNA here is from genome assembly GCA_041191145.1 of Bacteroidota bacterium. Taxonomy (GTDB): domain Bacteria; phylum Bacteroidota; class Ignavibacteria; order Kapaibacteriales; family UBA961; genus UBA961. The sequence goes on along the minus strand of JBEEPK010000041.1, from coordinate 10,844 downwards.
TATTCGATAATTGAAGAATCAATTTGTGACAAAACAATTCCACTTCCTTTATGTGAAGGAGCATCATATCCAGAGATATTATAGACCTCAGTATTTCTGATTGTAAATCGAGAATGATGATAGAATTTTGTGTTTTGTGTATCATAAGCAAATGAAACTATTCCATTTTCTTTGCAATCATGTACTTTACAATTATTGATTAGAACATCTTTATATCCGGATTGTACATCTTTTGACCATTCCGAATAAAATCGAATTCCACAATATCCAAAATCACTCACTTCTACATTATTGATCTTGATGTTTCGGAGTTTTCCAGAAGGTTTGTCTGAATAAAAGAACATTCCATCTGCATCACGCTGAACTGCACCACCTGTCCCTTTGAATATGAGATTATGAAATTCGATTCCTTGCCCATTAATAACTTTACATCCAATCTGCCTAGGGTTTGTTGTTTGGATTATTGCCCTTCCTTGACCATAAATTGTAAACACTATCGGTTTTAAAGGATCATTTCCATCATTCTGTTGTAATTCAATTGAACCTTGAAATTGTGCCCCACCTTCAAAGAGAATTGTATCTCCAGGAGTGAATGTCATACTATTAATTTTATCAAGCGAAGTCCAAGCCTTTTCTACTGATAAACCATCAGAATTATCACCTTTAGTATTCACATAAAAAGTGCGTGGTTGTTTTGGTACAGAAATTCCATCACCAAAAAGTGCCATCAGTCCTTGTGCATACCATCGAGCGAGATAATCATTCGGATGGAGTGAATTTGCAATACAGTGCTTTGCCCCTTTCCTTTGATAAATAGTTTCACTTAAAGTTGTCATATCTAATACTGCAATTCCTGGACCTTCAAGCGACTTCAGCATATCCAAAAATCCGAACATAAGCGTGGCACCATTTGCAGGAGCACCAATACCTTTCACATCAGGAATCATATTTCCAATGAGAATGAATTCAGCATTCGGAACATCTTTTCGTATGGTAGATATAGTACTTTCTATGCTTGCTTTAAATTGCGCAGGAGAACTGACACCCCATATATCGTTCATTCCCATATCAATAATAATGAGATCCGGCATATTTCTATTTACTAGCGCCTTCGCATATGTTGCCAACCAACCTGCTGTTTTACCACCACAAGCACTATTGATGGAAGTAATAATCGAACCATATTGCTGTTGCATTTGCTCTGCAAACAATTCTACATATCCACGCATATAGGGTTTTGCAGGTGGGAAGTTTTTGTCATCTCCAATGAATCCCGAGACATTTAATCCGGCGGTAATGCTCATTCCAACAGCTTGCAAAGTAATAGACTGTCTGGCTGTGAGCTTATACATTGTTTTGGGTAATAATGATTTCTTGTTTTCAATATCAATAGCAATATGGTCTTTTGTTCTGTCAGCGATATATGTAACTCTTGTCCAAGAAGTATGACGAGTATTCATCAATCCATTCGAATTACCATTTCCCGTTTTTCCAGGTACTATACTGACTGTTTTGGATATCTCCCCCGATACTTGTTTTATTGTTCGATTTGTTATGGAATAGTCTTTGTTTTGTTCAAATGATACTGTTCCATCAAAGTTCTTGACTGAAATGATGCTCTTTGGAGTATACATCAGATCAGCTTCTGCATTCACTTTATCCAACAATACTAATTCATCATATATTGTATCGGACTTCCAAAATGGAAGTAGATATTGGCTTTGATCATAGCTTGGAATGTAATTATTCGAATAATTTGGAAATTCATAATAGCCACCATTAGCAGGAGTAACCAAAACCCATGCAGCTTTTGCAGGAGAAACAGACCACACCGCTTCATTCTGATCCACACTCAAGAGTTTGACATTAGAAGCATCATAGAATTCACAAGAACCTCCTGCATAATAAATCATATTTGGTCGTGCAGGTACTGCACCAGGAGGTTGAGCGAATAAAGAAAGTGTGGATGCAAAGAGGAAAAGTAGAAAAAATAAGTACATAACTATGAAGACATATAGTAGAAAATGCTTCCGTAAAATAAGGAAAGTTGCACATTGCTGAAAATCCCTAACAATCAGAAAGTGTGACCAGTACTAACATATATGCGGAGCAGGATGGGGTTCTTCATATGATGTTTTTCTCACCCCGAACATATGACCCATTCTGGGTCATGGATGCATGTGGGATTTCAAATCTAGGTTTATTAGACCACGCTGGGGTCATCGTAGAACACAGCTCCATAGGAGCGGAACTATTGTAAATCAAAAGAGCATACACTACAGCTCTCTCCGAATGAAACCGAGGAGAGCTGTCTGTACTCTAAATTCCCCTCGTGATCGAGGGGTGGCATGCGAAGCATAACGGGGTGTAGTCTTTTTTATCGAAATAATGCTGCCTACTTTCATTAACGTTTTTCTCACCCCGGCCTACGGCCACCCCTCATCCGAGGGGAATACTGTCAGTCACTCTCCGAGATAACCTACCGCTCTCCGAGCGAAGTCGAAGAGAGCAAACACTACCGCTCTCCGAGCGAAGTCGAGGAGAGCATGCCATATAACTTCTCAAGTGGCAAACCCACCACATTATAATAACAACCATTGATTTTCGAAACAAACACAGCGCCATAATCTTCTTGAATGCCATAAGCGCCTGCTTTATCCATTGGTGAGCCCGAAGCGATATAATCCCATATTTCCTGATCTTGCAATTCCCTGAAATAGACTTCTGTTCTTTGGATTTCAGAGATAATTTTCCCCGTATGAGATTCCACGAGCGTGATGCCCGTGAATACCTCATGCATGCGATTGCTAAGTTGTTTTAGCATCGTAAATGCATGTTCGGCATCACTTGGTTTATTGAGAATTTGATCATCAATCACTACAATGGTATCAGCACCAAGAATTAGTGCCTTCGCTCCACCGATTTCTTCTCGGATATACATTGCTTTTTGTTGCGACAATTCTCGCACATATTCCTGTGGAGGAAGCGCTAGTGAAACAGCATCTTCATCGATATCAGCAGGCAAAACACTGAAATCGAGTCCAATCTGAGTCAATAATTGTCTTCTTCGCGGAGACTGCGAAGCCAAAATCAATGGAAATGGAAGTTGTATCATTCAATTATATCCTGAATCTAAGTCTATACTCTCTACATCATACCCGAAAACTGAGGGTAAATTCGTAATTTGTCGCCATATATCGCTGAATCATTCACCCATCTGATTTTCGGAAAAATTATTCGTGAATCTCATTGAATTACTCATGATGCCGGGCATCGGCATGCTCTTTGGTGCGATTCCAATTGAAGATCTGATGAGACGCAGAAATCGTTTTGAAGAACTTTCTGCGAAACAAAAAATTAGTGCACAAGCCGTTCATGCAGGATTAACAATGATCTCTGCCTTCATTGGCATGATGCTATTCGGTACTTTTTCTGCAGCAGCAATCGGCGCGGCCATGACGGCATTGTTCAGTACATTCAATCCATTTGCCCGATTCAGACATTCCGGAATCGGAGCCGTATTTGGAGCAGCACTAGCGGTAAGTCCATTTCCCATTTTGCTCTTTGGATTGATGTATGCAACCGGCTATGGCGTTCTTGGTAAAAAACATGCAATCGGAATGATGAGTGGAATCTTGGGAACCATGCTTCTTGTTCCCACAGCGCCACATACGATATTGAAATCAATGCAGTTTGTTCCCTTTCGTGATATCACGGAACATACTGTCTTCTTCATCATCCTCGGTCTCACATTATTCGTGAAGCATCTGCCGGATATCCGAATCGTAATCTTGGCAGCAATGCAAGAAAAATATTCTGATGAAGAATGATTATTTGACCGGCACTCGCTTCAATCGAATGCGGGTGTGAACGGTGTCCATGATTGCTCGAAGTTTTTCTGGTTTCTGAGAATATGACATGAATTTTTGACGGAATTCTGGTTCCTCCATGCCTCCTTCTTTGATGATGCGCAATACTTCGGCATTCCCTTGCGCTGTATCGGGAAATTTCTCGCGGGCAATCAAAATGCGAGCATATGTCTGAGCAAAATCTTCATCGGCATCACTCCAATCCGAAGAACATGATGCGATGATGAACATTTGTACAATCGAGAACAGAAGCAATACCAATCTCATGTTTCATGCCTTGTGTGAATGACAATGTGTGAAACTACGAACTTGAAACGACATTATATTTACCCTTGGTTTAGATATGGCCTTTACTCAAAGAACAGTGAATTGCGGTGTCCTCCGACCCGAACATGCAGGAAATGAAGTTGTACTCAATGGCTGGGTGCATAAAAGAAGAGATTTCGGGAGCGTGACTTTTCTTGATATCCGCGATAGATATGGTATCACGCAAGTCGTCGTGGAGCGTGAAACCATGCCTGAAATGGGAGAAATAGCCAAGGAACTCCGTGCTGAATTCGTGGTTGCCGTCAAAGGCACGGTTCGCATGCGTGAAAATCCAAATCCGAATATTCCGACAGGATTGATCGAAGTGCTTGCCAATGGTTTGGAAATCATCTCGCGCTCCGAAGTACCCATCTTCGAAATCAATGATGAAAATCTTGCCGGCGAAGAGTTGCGTTTGAAATATCGCTATCTCGATCTTCGCAGACCAAGTCTTCAGAAGAATTTCATTACACGCAATAAACTCTATCAATTGACACATCGATTTTTTGCCGAGAATGATTTTATTGAAGTGGAAACACCTATTCTCACGAAATCCACTCCGGAAGGAGCTCGCGATTATCTCGTGCCGAGCCGCGTCCATAATGGCATGTTCTATGCGCTTCCACAATCTCCGCAATTGTATAAACAACTCTTGATGGTATCTGGATTCGATCGCTATATGCAAATCGTGAAATGCTTCCGCGATGAGGATTTGCGTGCAGATAGACAACCCGAATTCACACAGATCGATGTTGAGATGTCATTTATCGAACAAGACAATATCATCGCATTGACAGAACAATTCATTCGCCTGACATGGAAAGAAATTCTTGGATTGGATATTCCCGAGACATTTCCGCGTATGAGTTTTCATGAGGCAATGTCACGCTATGGAAGCGATAAACCCGATCTTCGTTTTGGATTGGAACTCAAAAACATTACTTCCATCGTAGGTAATACCGAATTCAAAGTATTCAATGATGCTCTTGCATTGAAAGAAGGTTCCATCATAGCCCTCAATGCAAAAGGATGTGGCGCATTTTCAAGAAAACAATTGGATGAACTCACGGAATATGCCAAGAAATATGGCGCTGGAGGACTCGCCTATTTGAAATGGTCTGCCGAGGGTGAATTGCAATCACCAATTCAGAAATTCTTGACTGAAGAACATATCTCCGCCATCAAGAATGAACTCGCTGTTGAAAATGGTGATCTCGTACTCATTACAGTTGGTGAATGGGAACGTGCATGTACCATAGCAGGCGCTCTCAGACTCGAAATCGCACGTCGTTCAGACATCATGGAATCTGTGAAACATTCATTCTCATTCTCATGGATCACAGAATTCCCGCTTCTCGAATATTCACCTGAAGAGAATCGCTATATCGCAAGACATCACCCATTTACTGCACCGATGAATGAAGATGTGCATCTACTCAATGATGCTCCTGAAAAAGCGCGTGCAAAAGCACATGATCTCGTCATCAATGGCTATGAAGTAGCGGGTGGAAGCATTCGAATTCATCAAAATGAAGTCCAACAACGTATGTTCGACTTACTAGGATTTACTAGAGAAGAAGCTGAAACCAAATTCGGATTTTTACTCAGCGCATTACAATATGGCGCGCCACCACATGGCGGAATTGCATTTGGATTTGATCGCTTGTCGATGTTGCTATCCGGCACCGAGAATATTCGTGATGTGATAGCATTCCCAAAAACCACAAGCGCTCTCGCATTGATGGAACAATGCCCTAGTCCCGTTGCCAATGCACAACTCGGCGAATTGGGTATTGCAATCGCAAAAGGAAATGCATAGTGAAACGCATTCTCATCATCCTTTCAATCTTTGTTATTCTCGGTTTGCTCTATTTTATCAAACCCGAGAAAACTGCAATGCCGGGAGCGGGTCCCGGAAAAGGTGCAAAAGGACCAAGCTCGGTGACATATATCATCGTGAAAGACACGCTCTTTTCTCGCTCAATCAAAGTCACGGGAAATCTAGCTCCACAAGATATGGTTCGCATCGCACCTGAAATTGGTGGAAGGATACGATCACTTTCTTTTAGAGAAGGTACTAGCATCGGCAAAGGAACACTTATTGCAAAACTTGATGATTCGGAATTGCAGGCACAATTGACAAAACTCAAGGCATTGCTTGCGCTTGCCGAGACAAATGCCAAGCGCGAAAAATCATTATTACTCGGTGGCGGAACAAGTCAGGAATTATATGATCGCGCCGAAAATTCAGTGACAACCATCCTTGCAGATATCGCAGTCGTAAAAGCAGCAATCGCCAAAACCGAGATCAGAGCTCCATTCTCGGGCATAATTGGCATCAAGCAACTCAGTGAGGGTAGTTATGTATCGCCCGGAACAGTGATAACAGAACTCGTGAATGTCAAACCGATTCGCATCGCATGTGCAGTGCCTGAGCGCTATGCAAAATCAATGAAAAAAGGAATGAATATCACATTTATTGAGTCGGGTGAATCGGAAGAACATACAGCGAATATTCATGCAATCAATCCAATGATTGACAATGCAACAAGAACAGTTGGCATCGTGGCTCATCACAAGAATGCTCAATCGCAATTCAAGCCGGGTGGATTTGTGGAAGTGAGACTACCATTGACAACAACAGAATCCACGATTCTCATTCCAACTGAAGCAGCTGTACCTGATATTCGCGGACTTCGCGTTTTTATACTTCAAAATGGTAAAGCAATTCCTCGTCCTATTGTAACCGGAATGCGTACTGATGCTTCGCTTGAAATCGTGAAAGGACTCTCAATTGGCGATACAATCATCGTCAGTGGTGCTTCACTTCTGAAGCCCAAAGCGCCTGTTAAAGCTCAACTTCATCGGATGTGATCATGGAACAAACCAAGTACTTCACACCCGAAGAAGCCAATCGTACATTGCCACTAGTTCGTAGCATCGTAACTGACATACTGCGCATTGGTTCCCAACTCAGAGAGCGCATCACAATCATCATGAAATCCGGTGAAGATCCAAGAAATGATGAGCATTGCATCGCATTTTCGGATACTTTGAAAGAATTACATGCTGAACTCGAAGAACTCGGTTGCGAATATAAAGACTGGAATTTTCAGATAGGGCTCGTTGATTTTCCCGCCATCATTGAAGGACGCGAAGTACTTCTATGCTGGCGAAGTGATGAAGAATCGATAACTCATTATCATGGTTTCATGGATGGTTATGCAGGTAGGAAATCTCTACCTTTATCCTATCTATTTGAAGATACAAACACAGAGGATTCAGAATGAATCATACGATGATTGAAAGAGAACAAGAAGTGATGTTTCAAAATTATCGCCGACTTCCCATTGAAATCGAAAAAGCGATCGGAAGCGAGATTTTTGATACTTCAGGAAAACGATATCTCGATTTTTTGAGCGGAATTGCCGTCAATGCCCTTGGACATTCGCATCCCGGCATCATAGAAGCCGTAAAAAATCAAGTCGAGAAATATCTTCATGTGTCGAATTTCTTTTATCAAGAGCCACAAATCAGATTGGCTGAGCTCATCACTGAAAAAAGTGGATATGACCGCGTATTTTTCAGCAATTCAGGTGCTGAAAGCTTTGAAGGAGCCATAAAAATTGCACGACTATGGGGGCATGCACATAATAAACATCAGATGATTGCATTTCATGGCGGATTCCATGGCAGAACCTATGGCTCTCTCAGTCTAATGGATAAACCGATTTATAAAGAGAATCTTGGCCCATTCCTTCCAAATATGAGCGTGATTCCTTTCAATGATATTGAAGCTTTAAAGCAGGCGGTAAATGAAGATACATGTGCTGTGGCACTCGAATTCCTCCAAGGTGAAGGTGGAATCACCCATGCAGACCCCTCTTTTGTAATTGAACTCATGAATCTCAAGGATCAATTCAATTTTCTCATTATTGCCGATGAAGTGCAATCAGGTGTAGGAAGAACAGGATCTTTATTCTTTTTCGATAAATATCTCATCAAGCCCGATATCATTGTGATGGCCAAAGGAGTCGGTGGAGGATTGCCTCTCGGAGCTATCGTCACAAATGATGATTTGGCGAAATTGATCGATAAAGGCCGTCATGGTACAACATATGGCGGAAATCCTCTTGCATGCGTGGCTGGAATTGTTGTCATGGAGGAATTGTACAAAGGCGTCATGAACAATGCCCGTGAAATGGGTTGTCATCTCAAAGATGTTTTGCATCGAATGAAGGATGCATTTCCTGAATATATCACGGAAATTCGTGGTTGCGGATGCATGCAGGGGGTAGTTTTGACTTTTGAAGCAGCCCAATTAGTTCAAGAATTGCTTCAAAATGGCATCATTGCGAATGCTACGGCTATGAATGTGCTTCGTCTCCTACCACCGCTCACAATAACCAAAGCCGAGATAGATGAATTTGGGGTTGCTCTTAAACAATCTCTGCAAACCCTTATTTCAAAGGGAGTTCCGAAGGGATAATTTCTTTGGTCAAATGCCGTTTTTCCCGTACTTTTGTGGCTCACTGATTGTCACATGGCGATATTATGTTTGAGAGTTTACAGTCAAAATTGGAATCTGCTCTGAAGGTTTTTCGAGGTCAATCGAAAATCACTGAGGAGAATATCAAGGAAGCATTGAATGAAGTGCGTAATGCATTGCTCGATGCCGATGTGAACTTTGCTGTCGTAAAAGATTTCATCGAAACAGTTCAAAACAAAGCTGTTGGTTTGGAAGTCAAGGGAAATATTCTTCCCGGCCAGATGATCGTGAAATTGATACATGATGAATTGGTTGCTCTGATGGGCACCGGTAAAGCTGAGATCAATTTTTCTTCTCAGCCTCCAACGATCATCATGGTAGCTGGTTTGCAGGGTTCAGGTAAAACCACATTCTGCGGTAAGTTGGCATTGCATCTTAAGAAGAAAGGTCGCCAGCCGATGCTTGTTGCATGTGATATTTATCGTCCTGCAGCTATTGATCAATTGAAGATGCTTGGAGAGCAGGTTGCTGTTCCCGTGTATTCAGCCGAAGGCAAAGATCCAGTACAGATTGCGAAGGAGTCTTTGGGTGAGGCAAGAAAATTTGCTCGTGATGTCATCATCGTTGATACAGCCGGTCGTTTGACCATTGACGAAGAGATGATGCGTGAGGTCGAGAATATCAAGAAAGAGATCAATCCTCGTGAAATTTTGTTTGTTTGCGATGCGATGACGGGACAAGATGCCGTCAATACCGCAAAGGCATTTCATGAGTCATTGAATCTTACCGGCGTTGTCCTCACCAAATTGGATGGAGATACACGCGGTGGTGCGGCATTGTCCATCAAACAAGTTGTAGGACAGCCCATCAAATTTGTCGGTGTTGGCGAAAAAGTCGATGCTCTCGAGCCATTCCATCCAGATCGTATTGCATCACGCATACTCGGCATGGGTGATATCATTACGCTTGTTGAGAGAGCTCAGCAAGAGATTGATGAGAAGGAAGCTGCTCGACTTGAAGAAAAAATCCGTAAGAATCAATTCACACTTCAGGATTTCTTGGAGCAATTACGGGTGATCAAGAAAATGGGTTCATTAAAGGATCTTCTCGGCATGATCCCCGGAATGGACAAAGCGATGCGCAATGTACAATTGGATGACAAAGCTTTTAGTCGTGTAGAGGCAATTATTCTCTCCATGACAGGTGAAGAGCGAAATAATCCAAGAATACTGAGCGGTTCGCGCAGAAGACGAATTGCAATGGGAAGTGGTTCATCCATCGCGGATGTCAATCGTTTATTGTCGCAATTCGAGGATATGCAAAAAATGATGAAGGCAGTTTCGCAGAGTCAAAATAACCCCGTGCAACGCCTTCGCGGAATGAAAATGCCGAATTTCAAAATACCAACCGGCTTCAAACGCTGAAGCACCGGATTTTTTCACCCTTAACCTGAGTAGGGTATCTCAATGGTAAAACTTCGTTTGCGCCGTAAAGGTCGCAAAAAAGCACCAACCTATGACATCGTGGCAGTTGACAGTCGTGCACGCCGTGATAGTGATTTTCTTGAACGCGTTGGATATTATGATCCAATGAAGCAACCATCAACTGTTTCTTTCCATCATGACAGAGCCATTTATTGGCTTAATACAGGTGCGCAACCAACAGACATCGTTCGCTCTCTTATGAGTGCAGACGGCGTATTGCTTCGTCGCCAAATGGAATTCAAAGGCAAGACAGCCGAAGAAATCGAAACAGCTGTTGCACAACACAGAGATCATGCAATTGCTCGTTATTTGAAAAAGCAAGCTTCACGCAAAGCTCGCAAGAATGCGCCTCCGGTTGAAGCAGCTCCTGCAGAAGAAGTTGCACCCGTTGTTGCAGCTCCTGCAGAGGAAGTTGCACCTGTTGTTGCAGCTCCTGCAGAAGAAGTGTCCAATTCAACTGAAGACACTCCATCAGCAGAACCATCAGCAGAGCAATCAGAAGGTTGATAGAATTTCAATAGTAAGAATTCAAAGGTGTGATCATGTGATCACACCTTTTTTATTTGGAGTACTTATCTTCTGCTGTTCTTCTTTTTAACTCTTCAATAATTGCATCCATCTCAGAATCAAAATTATCTTTATAACTCTGCAACTTCAGTAATAGAGCATCATCTGTGTCTCTAAGCATTTTCTCAC
>JBEEPK010000040.1:0-19043 GCA_041191145.1 Bacteroidota bacterium | reverse complement strand
TTCCCAATCGTTCCGATGATTGCAGGAGCAAAGTCATCGGACGGAGTATTGACTCCTTTCTTCAAAAGCTTCGAGGGTTTGGTAATCTTCACCCTCTTTAAATCTTCCTGTGCATGTAGAGTGATTATTGATAATCCACCAAGACAGAAAGCTAATGCTAGTATGAGTGTTTTCATGTTAGTCTAATGGATTACAGATGGTACAATAATATGCTTCAGCAAACTTGAAAGTTACTCGTTTCAAACCTGGAGTTAAAAGACTTTCGCGAATATTTGAGACGGAAACAAAAAAGTTATTGCCATTTTCTGCCATATAATAAAAAACTTCTCCCAAGCCAAATTCAGCTGTATATGTATCCATATCAGCTGCAGGTAATCTCTTGAAAGGAGGCATAAATTGACCGATTGTTTTTGTACTCGGCCAATTATTTGGGTACTCATAGTTTTGTGGATTTCCATTTGGATTAAAAGCTTTAATAGTATAAAGTCTTCCAATCTTTACATCGCCATATTGCACTGCCAATTTTTCAAATTGATCACAACCTGTAAAAAATCGAAGTGTGTCATTAGCCAATTGCATGAATACATTTGCTAGACTATCAGCATCTTCTGTTAACTGTGGAGTTGCTCTTGGAATTCTGGCAAATCTTCCCTTGAATCTCAAAACTACTTTTGACAATAATGGATTTGTAGGATGAAGATAAATACTATCTACTAATACATCTCCAGCTTGAAGTGAATTTGGTGGTTCTTGAAAGTCATAAGTTGTTGTATAACCAGGCAAAGGAAAATTAGCATCTTCAAAAGTCCAATTACCAGACAAGAATCTTTCATCATTTGGTAGAGAACCTGAAGAGTTCGTACTTGATGGAAACTTAAAGGTTGCAATTGTAAATAATGAGTCAGGTGTTTTATTACTCTGATATGTGGTAGAGTTAAACACAGCAACTGTAGCTTCTCTGACGAGTGGTTTTACTTCATCAGGCGATAATGGTTCAGGAGTAAAGCAACTATTCAAACTAAATAGAATAAGAGCTAATAGTATATTTCTCATCAGTACATTACTCCTAATCTCAATTGAAATGTTCCCAAACGACGGGTGCCCGGCACATTGGAGAAGCCGAGTAATGAGAATGAATCGCCGACAGCGACATCGCGATAACCAAGATCAATTTCTAAATCAAGATTATTCATGATGGGAATATCAACACCAACACCAAAACCATAGGTTATTGGTAAAGACCAATTCATGTCTATATCACCATTTGCTTGTGCATCTTTGATGCGTACAGTACAGTCATCGCATTCGAGTCCGAGTGACATCGATAAAGCGGCCATGGAAAATGGATCAAATGAGAACCCGAATTCATTATAGACATATGGTTTCATACAACCGAAGATTGCTTTCAATAGTCCATCGCCTTCCTTTTCTTCACGAGCCGGTTTGTCTGCATCATCTCCATAGACATCCACATAGAAGAAGCTCTGGGATTTTTTCCCTTTTTGAGAATTCTTCACAGGAACGAGATAATGTCTTGTGGTGAGAAGTCCGATTGGACGATTAACAAGTGGCATATCGGCAAGAAGCACATTGGGATTAAAATCTCCAGCATTGAGTGTTTGCATGCCTTGCACGAATGTCAATCCAAATGCCCATCGATAATCTTCACCAACTCGAATGCCGGCCGTCACTTCACCGCCATATTGCAATCGAGCCAAATCTGAACTACCGAATAATGTGGAATTGACAAATCCATCATTATAGGAAGAAGCTCTAAAATGTGTTGCTGCCCAAAAATCAGAATAGTCACGATCAAAGCAGGCAAGACCGATTCCTGCATCTATGCCAAGTGCAAGTCTGAGCGATAAATCTAATCCCACATTGAGAGAAAATGGCTCGCAATCACATGATTTTTTCAGTACATCTTCAATGGGAATGGAGCGAATTTCAGGGATATTTTTTGTGACATGGAAACTTTCCACAAGATTAAAACCACCGAGACTGTCTGTCTGAATTCCGGGGAATAAAGTTGGGATTGTTTCGATGTCTTTTATTGGAATTAAAAGTCCCTTGGCGCTTGGTTTATTGTTGATCTTTTCACGAAATGCAAAAACTGTATCAATGGGGTTATTCGCGCTGTCCCTTGTGATCTGTACATATTCAACATAGCCCCGAAGCGTTCTGCCATCACGATTAGCATCACCGGAAGATTTCTGAAAATACTTTTCAGTCAATTCAGGTTTGATACGAACTGCATCTTCATACATGGACATTTTTTTTTCTAGTTCTGTAATTCCTGGCTTTGGGGAACAACTTGCAAGTACCGAAAGGGACAATATGCATAACATTGTAAGAGTAGACATTCTCATTTTGCACCTCCCAATGGGATATTCAAATGTATCATGCCTGAAAGACCCGAAAGATGAGGTCTGTCCAAATCTCTGAGCATATTATTGGTGGTATAGCGAGCGGATAGCGTGATGAACCAATCACAACAAGGATTTTCATAATTGAAAAGATATCCGGCTTCGAGTGTACCCGGCATGCCAATCTTCCCTTCTTCATCATCACCCGTTATGATGGAAATTCCCGTACCCATACTGAGATACAATGGCACATTCGGAGCATCCCATGGGAACCATCGTACATTCGCTTGTACATTGATCACATTGGGAAGTGAATAAATGCGAGGATTTGTGTATTCCAAACTGTCTATGGGACCATAATACCCATAATTCACAGTGAATACCGGCCACATATTGCAAAACTTGTGAACTCCATATTGGAATTCTCCGTGCAAGCCTAGATCGCTTTGCTCGGGAAACTGTGTTTGAGGCATGGCGGCGCCAATGCCGAGTCCCACGAATGTCTGTGCATTCGCACCCTGACTCATAAACCACATACACAGAAGCATGGAAAGGAGCACTTTCTTCATGTATCTTCCTATAAAATGACTATTCGATATTCCTGATATTCAAGTCTTTGTGAACTATATCCCAAACCATTTTGCCCGTCTTGATATTGTATCAATGTGTTCCGCTCATTGCCCCCAAAGGCCCCGGAAACCATTCCATTGATTGAACAAATATAGGGTTATTGATAGGTGAGAACAAATTCTGTGGAAAGAAGAACAGCCACCTTATTGGGGTGGCTGTTTGAGGGTTTATCGTAGCATCGTCGCAATCTCTGATGCAATCTTTGCATTATACTCGAATGTGAGTTTTTTGTGATTCACCAAATCTATCACGGTTCCAATCCAACACCAACCACATGTGAGCAAGTGAACTATCCCCGAGCCAACTTTATCCAGGAAAAATCTGTGTAATCCGGGAAGAAATACCATCGCAACGATGATCATGATCAGAATCATGCTCGGATCACGCCTCCTCTGTGAATAGGCAAGTGTAAATCGCTGAGCTTCCTGCTCCGATAATTGATCAAAAATGGCTTGAACAAACATCAATTCCTGTCCCTCAATAGAGGGCAAATACGTCATGGCTTGAGGCATGTGAGTTAACCTAATACATGTGTTGCTAATACTTTCTGCACATCATAGACATTTACCGCTTTTGTGAATTGCTTTTGAATGCTGGGCTCTATTTCACTTGAAACCCAAATTTTCAATTCTGCATCGAGGTCAAATGTACCTGCAGTTTCGATGCTAAAACGGGTAATGCTCTTGTAAGTTACAGATTTGTATTCAAGTTTATTACCGGTAAGACCTTGTTTATCCACCAAAATCAATCTTTTATTGGTAAATATGAACATATCACGAATGAGTTTGAAACCCAATTCTATTGTTTCGCCATCTATGAGAAGATGCGCAAATTCTCTCTGTAATTCTGCAGAATCAACAATAGATGCATTACCTAGTAATCCGGAAAGAAGTCCCATAAAATGTACCTTTGCTATCGAAGAAAAACACAATTAAATTTAATAACTCAATAGCCACAAAAAAACTGTGGCTATTGAGTAAAGTCATATTTAAGATAAAACTTCAATGAGATAAGATGATATTTCTATATAATTGAATCAACTTCATCATCTCCGTCTGTGTCCATAGCTAATGTGTCTATTTCTCCATCTCCGTCTGTGTCCATAGCCAGTGTGTCTATTCCTCCATCTCCGTCTGTGTCCATAGCCAGTGTGTCTATTTCTCCATCTCCGTCTGTGTCCATAGCCAGTGTGTCTATTTCTCCATCTCCGTCTGTGTCTATAGCCAGTGTATCAATATCACCATCACCGTCTGTGTCTATAGCTACACTATCAGACTCTCCGTCACCATCAATATCTAATAAATCACCGTCTCCAATAGAGTCAGCTTCTTCACCTGTAAAAATTGATAATACTAAATCAAAGATTTTTCCAATCATTTTTAGTGCTCCTTTTTTCTATAGTACATTAATTGTTATAAAATAATAATAACAATTAAAACAAGTCCAACTTAAAACCCCAAGAGAACATCCAAAGAGCATCAAGCACTGAGATAAACAACAAATACCAACCTTGATGTTTGAATGCAATAAATGCTGCTACTAAGCAAGCTACACCCATGATGACTTCAAGAACATGAATATCGGTTGCAACAAATATTATCCATGAGGCAATATTGATTAACCAAGCTGCCCATAGTGGTACAGGAAAAGTAGTTTTTTCTTCCATTATGTTTTCTCCTTATTACTAATATCAACTTAAGTTAGATTTATCAAAGTGTACAATCCTTTAGTAAGACATTCATCAGTTTTCCATCACAAGTACCAGTAATCGTAATAGTTGTTCCTTTTGAAACAGTCGCAGCTTTAGAAATGAAATCTTTTGAAATAAAGCACTGCACAGTACCAATAACTCCATCGCCAACCAATGTGATGTATGTATCATCCATAATATCTTTACCAACACCGTCAACCGTACCTGTTACTGCAATTACTTTTCCTTTGTAACTATTATCGGCTGCTACTTCATTAGCTTTATATGCATCATATAATTGTGTTGAGCTAATTTTTACATCTGGTGTAGCTGGTTTTGTATCTCCACCACTACCAACTGCTAGTAAAAAAAATACACTAAGAATAAATAATGAAACCAAATTTTTAATTGAATTTGTCATAAAATTCTCCTAAATCTAAATTTTATTGATAAATGTTGAACTTAATATTAAACAGCTGAGATAGCCAGAAAAAACATAGATAAGTATATCAATGGGATCACCTGTACCTGGAATAAATTTCAGAAACTGTAACAATTCAGTGAAGACAAATAATAACATTATTGCGATTAACCATGAGGAGGGTATTTTCAATTTCCAAACTATCAACATCAAACTAACTAATGAATAACTCCATAGAGCATCAGGTAGATAATTTGCAACACACTCTAACAAAGTTGATGTATTTTCATAATAATAAACTAAACTACCTATGGACAAGGGTATTAAGGTATTATATATTATGAAAAGTAACTTCATCTTCATGTATTTAAAAAACTAATTTTCATATTAAACGACACCACCACCTGCAACTAGCCTAAAGAAACCAAAAATTACTGAAATGGCACAAAGAACAAGTCCAATTAGTGGTAAAGTTTTTGATTGTCCATCTTCAATCTTTTTATGTGCCACCCAACTTATTCCCAATCCAACTAGTGAGAAAGGAATATTCAACCAATTTAAAGATCCTAGACAAGGGAAAAAGGCGACAATCATCCCTGTAACAGAAAGTAGTCCAAATACGAGACTAGCAATATTCATAAATATTTCTCCAAAACAGTTTACTTAACTATAGATTTTATTTTAAACAGATAAAAAACAATAGTTAGAAAAAAAAATGAATTCATAACAAATGCCGAGTAAAGGATTACGCTGTATTGATTATGCATAAATGCTACAGATAAATTTCCTCTTGAGATTGCAACAAATGAATGTGTCATGCCACACAAAATGCATCGGACACCTATACTTTTCACTGATGCACATTCAGGAGTGACTGAATATATCGTCTTATCTTCAAGAATAAATGGAGCAATAATTATACATAGAACAACCACAGAAATTATAATCCATGATAAAAAGGCAGCATACAAGAAGTCACTCATTGTACCATTCAGGGTAGCTTTTCTATTCAATTTATGCACCATGTGTACAATTGAAAACTACTCAATTACAATAGAGATTTAAAGAGATCTAACTCAAAACCCCAAGAGAACATCCAAAGAGCATCGAGCACTGAAATAAACAACAAATACCAACCTTGATGTTTGAATGCAATAAATGCTGCTATTAAGCACGCTACACCCATGATGATTTCAAGAATATGAATATCGGTTGCAACAAATATTATCCATGAGGCAATATTGATTACCCAAGCTGCCCATAGTGGTACAGGAAAAGTAGCTTTTTCTTCCATTTTGTTATCTCCTTATAATTCTTATAAACTTATAATACTGCATTCTGTAATTTCTCTTGTACTTTCTGTAATCTTGGCAACATTGATGCATCACCTTCACAATCTTTTGCACGATTTGCCATGTCGGCAGCTTGCTTGAGCATATCAGCTGATTTTGTGAGAACTGACATATCGGTTGGATTACTTTTTGCTTCTTGCAATAATGCCACATAACTATCTGCGAATTGCTCATATTCAGTCATGAATGCATCGCAAGGACTACTTGTTGTTCCGCCTGCCGCTCCTGTTTCCGGTGCCTTTGCTTCGCCTGATTTTGAGTCACCACAACTCATTGTGAAAAATACCATCGAAAGGATGGCAACCATACATCCCAATCTTTTCATACAAACCTCACCTGAATGTGAACATATAGATGTACTTCATCTATGTATAAAATCTTCTTTCCTATCTACTCACCACTTTCACCGCATAATCATTCAGCATTTCCTGCAATTCCACATAGCGTTTGAGGATTGCCGAGTCTTTGATGCATTGTCTTGAGCGATTATCCCATTGTCCTATTTGCCCGACCATAATTTGATAGTCGGCAATGATTGTTTTGTCTTTTGGATTTTCTTGGAAGCGTTTGATGAGGACGATATACTTCTTTACCCATCCCTCATAATCTCGGAGGAATTGATCGCATTCATTCATTGTGTTAGTCGAATCTACTATCGACACTGTTCCTTTTTCAGCTTTCGTATTCTTTGTCTTTTTGCATCCCGAACCCATAAAGCTCATCGACACAATACAAATACCTAGTATCCATTTTCCCATAGAATACCCTTGAGTGTTGGTGGCTCAACTTACTATGAGTCAAGAACACAAACAAAGGAAATCGTTAAAAATCAAGTATTTGAGTAGATTTTAAGTAGTGTTTTCATAAAAATGGCGAGATTATTCCCCGATTTCTTTTGCTTCTATAATCACTGTACGATTATAGAATCTACCCTCCGGCGATGCATTTGGCGTTCCCTCATAAGCACTATTCCCTTTTATAATTGAAGGATCCGCTTTTAACAGTACCCCAACGGCTTTTGCTCTTTCAAGTGCCAATTCTGCATTGCGTTTTGCATCACCGAACATATCAGTTGCACCAAGAATGGAAGTAATCTTGATACCTTTTGTGGACTGAATCTCTTCAATCACGCGCAAATTTCTTGCATTCAAAGATGATGCATCAAAATCAAACAAAATGAGTGAATATCGCTTCACTTTATCATTGCCAACTTTACCAATTGTTCTATCATTCAAGATTCTTTGATATTTCACCGGTACAATCATATTTGATGTATGCGTGCGGCCTGCAGTATCAACCACATTATACCTAAATCTCACTGAATCTTTTCTTCTACCTATCTTGGCGGGAATTGGTTTCCAAGTTCTATTAATGAAAGTATCATGTAATCCTAACTTTTCTTCGAGAACATTGGTATCACTCATGATATTAAGTCTCCAACGATCTATCATTGTTCCTGAAATCATCCTGCCTTTCACGGTGATTACATCGGGCTCAACCGAAAGAGTGGAATCAATGATGGTCAACACTTCAAAAATAGAAGGATCACTGAATAATAATTCCACTCTTCTATTCTCAGCCAAACCTTCAGGATTTGACATATTGGAAGGATTATCAGGAATTGGTTTGGCGTTAACATTGATTCTACTTGGATCAATGTTCCATGTTTGTTGCAGATAGTTTGCAACATTTTCAGCTCTCTTTTTCGCAAGAACAAGATTCTTCTTTTCTATTCCTCCACCGGATGTCGTTCCGGTTATCGTGATGCTCAATTTCGGATCATTCTTCAGTCTGATTCCTGCCAAATTCAACACATGATGATATCTATCCAATACATCCACATTCATCAAGGATTGTTCATTAAAGTCCTTGGTCTCAGTCAAAGACAATTGCTTATAGCGGACAGGAATATCCGATGCATTATCCTCAAAAAAGACATAAGGCAAAATAGGTTGCACCACACGATCAATTCTTTCAATCAAATTGATTGACTCAAGTGTATCCACACCACCTGTTTTTGACACTTGCAATGATGTCACCAATTCAGGCAATACTATGATCACCGGCGGCGGCGGCGGTGGTGGTGGCGGTGGCGGAGGGGGCGGAGGGGGCGGTGCAGAAACAGTCATGTCATGAGATGACCATAAAAGTGATAGTCCTGCACGAATTCCCATGACATTCCATGATGTTTCCTCTGACAATTCAGAGAACACAGTGAAAGCACGAATCTCAGGAGCGAGTCTTATTGATTTCACAGAATTGAGTGGCAATTCATACGATATGCCTCCGATAGCACCAATCAAGATTGCAGGTGTACCGGGAATTTCCCCCGATAATTCATTGCGAATGCGATTGAAACCATCAAAAGTGCCGGGGAATACTGTTTCTCTTTGGGAAAATTGCATTGAAAGTGGAAGACCAAGCCATGCACCCGCAGAAATTTTTAAGGAACCAAGAGACAGATAGAATTCAGGTTCTATGGACATGATTCCGAGTGAGGTTTCCATCGTATGCGTGATGGTTGCGATTCCCTGTTGCGACATCACATATTGTTCTTCGCTGGAAGTAAACACACCATTGAGACCATTATAACCGAGTCTCAAACCAAATCCATGATTTGATGACATGGCATATTGTGCAAGGAATCCAAATGTACTACCAATATTTGAAGCGGAAATATATTCAGGACAACAACTTGGAATCCCCTTGAACCCTGAGAAAGATGCATTATGCATATTCATGCCGGCAGAGCCATACATACCGATACTGATTGGGTCAATTGTGATGATCGTATCACGCTTGGAGGCAAGCTCTCCCTGTCCCATTAAGGGATAGACAAAACAGCTCAAAAAAGCCATGATATGAATGAAGTTTACTTTCACTCGATCAAACTAATATCACACAATACATCATTCCCATTCTATCGTAGCGGGAGGTTTACTTGATATGTCATAAGTCACCCGATTAATTCCCCGTACTTCATTGATGATGCGATTGCTCATCTTGGCAAGCACATCATATGGCATAGGGAACCAATCAGCTGTCATTCCATCAACACTTGTCACGGCGCGAAGTGCACAAGTATTTTCATAGGTGCGTTCATCACCCATCACTCCCACGCTTTGCACAGGTAATAATACAGCAAATGCCTGCCAAATATCATTATAGAGTCCGGCATTATGTATCTCTTCAAGATAGATCTCATCTGCCTTGCGAAGAATATCGCAACGCTCTTTTGTCACTTCACCAAGCACGCGAATGCCGAGTCCCGGACCGGGAAAGGGATGTCTGTCAATAAACCAGTCAGGAATCCCTAATGCTCTACCCACAGTACGCACTTCATCTTTGAATAATTCTCTGAATGGTTCAATGAGATTAAGTTGCATTTCTTCGGGAAGACCACCCACATTATGATGTGATTTGATAGTGACGGATGGACCATTCACGCTGACCGATTCAATCACATCTGGATAGAGGGTGCCTTGTGCTAGGAATTTCGCATCACCGAATTTTTTTGCTTCTTCATTGAACACATCAATGAATGTGGCACCGATGATTTTTCTTTTTTTCTCGGGATCAGTTATGCCTTCCAAACGACTGAGGAAAAGTTCCGAAGCATCCACGACATCGATGCTCATATCGAAGTTCTTGCGAAACAATGCTTCGAGTTTTTTGCTTTCATCCAAGCGCATGAGACCGGAATCTACATGAATGCAATGTAATTGATCGCCGATGGCTCTATGCAAAAGAACAGCAACCACGGTAGAATCAACTCCACCTGATAAACCGCAAATCACGCCACCACTTCCCACTTGCTTGCGAATGGCTTCGATTTTCGATTCGATGAGATTTTCCGGACTCCAATCTGATGGACAACCACAAATATCATGTACGAAATTCGAGAGCATTTTCTCGCCATCTTTCGAATGATGAACTTCCGGATGAAATTGCACTCCACGAATATTTCGCTTCTCATTTCTGATCACGCAAATTGGAGCATTGTCAGTATGTGCAATGATCTCAAAACCATCAGGCAATGCGGTAAGTGAATCACCATGACTCATCCATACGATGGAATGAGCATCAATCCCTTTGAATAATGCATCATCTTTATCTATATGTAGTTCAGCACGACCAAATTCTCGCTTCGCCGATTTGTCAACACTACCGCCATTCATGAAAGCAGTGAGTTGCAGTCCATAACAAATACCAAGGATAGGAATGTCTTTCTCTTCTGCATGAGCAAATATGTCAAAAGATGGAATTGGCGCGCCTTCGGCATAAACACTTGATGGTCCGCCCGAGAGCACAATCCCTTTTGGGTTGATGGACTCGAGTTTTTCTTTCGAAATGGAGAATGGATGAATTTCGCAATACACTCCCGATTCGCGTATTCTGCGAGCGATGAGTTGCGTGACTTGTGAACCGAAATCGAGTATGAGTATGGAATGCATTGAGTGTGATTTGAGTAGAATTTATTGCAATACATTGAGCAATATAGTGCTCTTTTGTTCTTCGGCAATTTGTTTCATCACAGGATGTGATTCAAACTGTGCCTTTTCGAAAGATTTAAGCTCGGCATAACCGCGACGATATAATTCCAATGCCTTGACTTTGTCGCCATGTTCATAAGCCCATATTGCTGTTTGCACGATGCCTACAGCATACTGAGGATTCACTTCAGGAATCTCATACATGAGTTCTTTGGCCAATTCCTGCTCTCCGATGGTATCCAAAATACGAGCAGAAACCATCCGAGCTCTTGCAAATGATGGCTTGATGCCGATTGCTCTTCCCAGATAATGCAATGCATGATGCTGTTTTCCAATTTTGTCATATGCTAAGGCCATCGCCAGCATCGTGGTTTCTTCATCAGGGAATTTTGTGAGTGTTTTCTTACATGCATCGATGACTGTGTTCCAGTCTTTCAGTACTTGCCATGCAGTGATTTCCGTTGCATGATTCATGTACACATCTGGATAACGCTCTTGCAATGCAAGGAGAATGGGAATGACTTTTTGTTCAATGTCTAATTCAGGCTTTGCACCCTTGAGCCAAACAATCGAAGAGCAATATATTGTCAGTTCTTTGGGGAGAATTTCCATGTATTCAGGACCGAGTCCTTTGATTGCTTCTGACAATACAAGCTGGCTTTCATCATGCATGCCTTGCCACAAGAGTGCATGACCAAGAATAATGCGCAATCGTGGATCGCGATGCTGAGAAAGATACTCTATAAAATAATCTCTTGCAGGAGGATCATCGATAAATGCCACATACCAAGCTTTGAGAATATCGGAATCGGTAATCTCAAGTCCTTGGATCAAGGCCATTTCTCCCTTTTCGGCAGTAGAGACATTATCACGAAAATGTGTGAATGCAAGAGTGGCATAGGCATCTGGATATTCCTTCGGAGCCAATCCTAAGGCTCTTTCGAGAATTCTACGAGCTTCCGGAAGACGAGTTCGGGATTCTAATTCAGTGCCAATATGAATTAGCAATTCTGCATTGTCCCAATTGGAATCGGCCTTGCTCAATAAGTCTTGTATGGTCATGATCATTGAATCGATTTAAAAAATATATCCGAAGACTGCATCCAAAATGAGAATGGTTGCCGCAGAAATGGTAAATGCTTGAACGGTGGATCTACCAACGCCTTCTGCACCACCTTCTGTTCTGAAACCCACATGGCATCCTACGAGTGAGGTGACACCGCCAAAGATCATGGATTTGAACAAACTCTGCACAACTTCTGAAATCTGAAAGAAGCGCTGAATGGAATCAAAGAATATATCAAAGGAAAAATCAAATTTCAGTGAAGTGAGAAGATATGCACCAATGAGAGCCACAAGATTGGAAAATACAGCAAGAACCGGCATCATTGTGAGTGCGGCAACAACGCGTGGCATGGCAAGATATCGATTTTTGTCAATTGCCATCATTTCCAGAGCATCCACTTGCTCTGACACTTGCATGGTTCCTATTTGTGCGGCAATGGCTCCACCCACGCGACCTGCAATGACGAGTGCAGTCAAAACAGGAGTTAGTTCCGTAAATACTACTGTGGAAATCGAACCACCAATGAATGGTCTGGCAATACCGATGAGATTGAATTTTGCGAAGAGATTTGTGGCTTGCAAAGCGGCGATGGCACCGGTGAAAGCACCGATGAGCACAACAAGCGGGAGAGATTCTGTGCCAACGATTGACATTTGTTCGAGCACCAATCGACGGTCTTTATGAACCCTCGGCAGATATCGAATGACGCGCATGAGCAGTATCGTGATTTGACCGATTTGTCGAAAAAATCCGGTCACTTTTCTGCCAATCAATGCCAAGAAATCAGTCATAATGTTCTATTTGGTCAAACAAGATTTCACAAAATTACAGAAAGTCTCAATGAGTTTTGTAGAGGGATAAAAAAGAAAACTCCGACATGGGTCGGAGTTCTTGTAAAAAATCATGTGGGATCAGAAATTATCCGCCAGATCCAATACCGGTACCTGTTCCGCCGGATCCTGTATCACCTGAGCCAGTATCACCGGAACCTGTTCCACCTGAACCGATTGTACCGGAACCTGTATCACCGGTACCAGTTCCACCTGTATTTGTTGTATCACAAGGATTCTTGCCTGAAAGCCACAAATTTAACTTGGCGATTTGTTCAGCAGTCAAGATTGTGCAGAAAGAATCGTAAAACTTCTTATTGTGGTTTTTCAAACTTGATTTGTAGGCAGCTTCTGCTTTTGTAGTTGCCTCATTATAGATTTTCTTCAAGCGTTCATAGATTGATCTTTTTTCAGAATCTTTCTTTCCGGATGCTTTGTTTTTTGCTTCTTCTGCAAGAAAAGATTTTAATGCATTGTTTTTTGCTTCTTTCAATTTCTCATTTGCTGACTTACATGCTTTGTCATTTTCAATTTTCAATGCATTCAAAGCAGCTTTTTGGCTCTCGCTCAATCCCAAACAATCAATCATTTTTTCAAATGAGATTGATGACAATTGTCTTTCTTTCCCTTCACCACAAGAATCATCATCATCTTGTGAAAAGAATGAATCATTAGTAGGATTACCTTTTGAAATTGAAGCGGAATATTCCAAGCCGCTCATCGGATCTGTCGGTTCAATAGTATTGGAACAACCGATTAGGGAGACCATCAATGCAACAAATAGGATTTGCAATAACTGTTTCATCGCCAATTCCTTGATTTCATTATGATTAAAGATAGAACAAATATACACTTTTTAATAAAAAAAATGCCTCAATCAACAAAGATTGAGGCATGAAATATTTCGATTATATCAATCATCCACCTATGACATCGCCTTTGGACGGAGTGTCACATGGATTTGTACCGGTTGCTTTCCATTGATTCCAAAGTAACAATTGCTCAGGAGTGAGAAGTGCTTCGATTCCTGCTAGCAAAGTATCATTGCATGCTCTGACAGTTGTTTTCATGGTTTCAATCGCAGACTGCATTACAGCTGCATTCTTTGCTTTAAATGCTTCTAATTGTGCATTGGCTTCAGCTCTTGTCAAGGTACCTGCTTTCAATTGCTCATGAAGCGATTTGTGCAATGCTTTTTCTTCTTGACGAATAGGACCAGCTATAGCTCTAAACTGTTCTCTTGCTGCTTTTTCACAATCATGTTTTGCTTGATGCAAAGCCTGAACTTGCTTCATTTGATCTTCAGTAAGTTTCAAGCAATCAATCACGGCACGAAGATGTGCTCGCTTTGGACTAATTCCATCATGTTTTCCACTGCTATCGCGATCATCTTTTCCATGTCCACGGCCGGGACCTTTACCGCGACGATCTCCTTTTGCAAACATTCCTTGATCATTGTCATCAATGATAGAAGTAGCCATTGATTCCACATCAAATGCTGATGCAAACATTTCTGTTGAATTATCAACAGGAGAAATTGTTGAAAGTTGATCAGTACAGCTTGATGCAAATACTGTCACGAACACTGCTGCAAGCATAAACATGCTTTTTGTGATCAGTTTGTTCATTGTTCTATTCCTTATATAAAGTTAAAAGGTATTCTGTATTTGGTGAGCTGTCTAGCAGATTGCCGGCGATCTGACTGAACCTCTCGTTCAAATGTTTTCATGTGTTTCAAAAGTAATAACAATGATGATGAAGCTTGGTTACACTACGTTTCAAATTCTTTTTTCATCCATCATTTCCCTTATTGAGTAGAGTAACAATGATAATCACGATCAGTTACACATATAATAAAAAAAGCCCCATCCATTTGGATGAGGCTATGATTTAGGTCAGGATGTAAAGACTTATGGTCTTACACCTATTGAATCTTTTGGACAAGGAGATTTACCTGTTCTCTTCCATTCATTCCACAAAGCGAGTTGCTCGGGTGTTAAGATTGATTCGAGTCTCGAAAAGAATCTATCCATGCATGCTTTCACTGCGGCTCTTACTTTAGCTTCAGCTTCTTGAGTTGCATTTTTCATGCGTTCATTGAGGGCTTTCACTTTTGCATTTGCTTCTTCACGAGTGATTGTACCTGCTTTGAGATCTGCACGAATTGCATCCATAGCTGCTTTCTGTGCTCTACGCAATGGCTCTAATTCAGTACGGAATTGCTCACGAGCGGCCTTCTCACATTCGCGTTGTGCCATCATGAATTCACGCAATTTTGCATTTTGTTCAGGAGTGAGCTTCAGGCAAGGAAGAACAGATTGCCATGGCATTGGTCTTGAAGATGTGTCACGCTTAACTGTATCACGACCACCACCACGAACTGTATCGCGCTTGCCAGGTCCACCACCGCGTGGATCATTTTGTTCAATGACATCACCATTACCTGAAAACACTTTTGCATATGTCGCATCGATGTCAAATACATCAACATCAACAATCGCAGCAGTTTCAGTAGGATTCACGCATGAATCATCTTTGCAACTTGAAGCAAATGTTGCAAGACCGAAGAACACGAAACTTGCGAGCAATATGCTCATGAAATTCTTTTTCATATTAAACCTTAAAATTGTGTACATAATAATACACGAAATTACACTGAAACCTCAGTCCTACACCACAAAAAAGCTCTAAAGAATGTTAAAAAAAGTAAAAAACAACAGAAATAGGTCGTTTTGATACCTTTTATGCCTTCAAAGCTTCAGCTCCACCAACGATTTCTAGCATTTCGGTTGTGATGGATGCTTGACGAGCCTTATTATAGGACAATTGCAATGAACGAATGAGATCGCGTGCATTTGTCGTTGCACTTTCCATCGCCATCATTCTTGCTGCTTGTTCTGCAGCATTTGACTCGAGCAATCCCTTCCATACGAGTGTATTCACAAATTTCGGAAGAATTGCATCCATGATATCACTGCGAGTTGGCTCGAATATATAATCATTATTTTTGGCAGATTCATTGGCAACTGATTCAACAGGCAATAATTGCTTACATGTTGTTTCTTGCTTGATGATCGATTTGAATTCATTATTGAAAATCATAACTCGATCGAATTCTTCATTGATGAATCCATTCGCCACAATACCTGCAATCTCGGAAGCAGTTGCAAACTTCAATTGTGCGAATACCTCAGGATAGGAGGCTAGTACAGTGTGAGAGCTTTTTGCGAAGAATTGACTTGATCTTCTACCTACTGCAACAACACTGACTTTCGCTTGCGGAAACTCTGCCGGAACAGTTTGCTCGATATATTGCTGAGCCAAACGAAGAACATTCGTATTAAAACTTCCGCATAATCCACGGTCGGAGGAAATCACGACAATAGCAATATGTTTGATGACTTCGGGTTTACGAAGCAAAGGATGAAAATAGTCTTCTGAAGCAGAGCCTGCCAAATTTGACAGTACTTCGGAAAACTTATCGGTATATGGTCTTGTCGATAAAATCGCTTCCTGCGCTCTGCGCAATTTTGCCGCAGCAACCATGCGCATTGCAGAGGTAATCTTTGCAGTGTTTTTCACAGCTGTAATGCGATTGCGTATATCTCTCAGTGTTGCCATATCTATGCTTCAAGTAAAAATGTATGTCAATAGTATCGTTTTGTGGAATCTTGCAAATGATTGATCACATAATCACCAATGCTATCTTCCAATTCCATAAAATCATGTGCAGATGTTGAAGCTTGCAATTTCTTCATTTCTGCCTGAGTGTAATATTGATATTGTCCTTTCAGTGAATCAGGCATGGACACATATCGAATATCAATTTCTTTGCCGAGCGCTTTGAATACCGAACCTGCCAAATCATTCCATGTTCGCGCTTTGCCTGTTCCTAGATTCACAATGCCTTTGGGTGATTTCTCATTAAGCATCTTCCACATGACTTCGCAAGCATCTTTCACATAGATAAAATCTCGCATTTGTCCGCCATCAGGATATTCGGAAATATCTGAGGCAAATAGTGAGATATATCCTTGCGACATCACTTGTTTCCATGATTTGTAAATCATGCTGGCCATATCGCCTTTGTGATATTCATTCGGACCAAACACATTGAAGAATTTGATGCCAATGGCAGATGAATCATAGCCATTGTCAATCATCCATTCATCAAACAGTTGCTTGGAATATCCATACATGTTCAAAGGACGAAGACCTATCGAGGAAGCATCATCATAGCCTTGCTCACCACCACCATACGTTGCGGCACTGCTGGCATAGATGAACGGTATATCATGTGCCATGGCAAATTGTGCCATGGCCATGCTATAACGATAATTGTTTTCAAGAAGATATTCCGCATTGCGCTCAGTGGTGGATGAACAAGCACCCAAATGAATCAATGCCGAGATATCACTCGCATCATATTGTCCTTCGGAGCATTTTCTCTTGAACACCTCCGGATGCTCAATGCCTCGAAAGCGTTTTTTCACGAGATTATTCCAACGATCATCTTGTTCCAAAGAATCTATGATAAGTATATCATGATACCCTTTTTCATTGAGCGTTTTCACGAAACAACTACCGATGAATCCGGCGGCTCCTGTGACTGCAATCATGGGACAAGATTTCCTATATTATCAATTGATTCCGCGTATCGCTTTGAATCTTTCTGTGAATGTAGTTAGCACTTCATTCAAGTCTTTCTTGATCGAATCTGTGAGATCTTTTACTTCCACGATTGAGAATAAAAGAGCTTTATGCTTTGTTTCCATGAGTTCAAGGAATTCATTTTCGAATTCACGACAATTCTCAACCGGAATCTCATCGAGATACCCATTTGTAGCGGCAAACACGAGTGCAATTTGTCTTTCAAGAGTAACAGGGGAATATTGCTGTTGCTTCAAGATCTCGGTCAATCGTCCACCGCGACGCAATTGTTGCATTGTGGATTTATCAAGATCTGAACCGAACTTTGCAAATGCTTCCAATTCGCGGAACATCGCGAGTTCCAATTTCAAAGGACCCGCAACACGCTTCATCGCTTTGATTTGAGCATTACCACCCACACGAGAAACAGAGATACCAACATTCAAAGCGGGACGAACGCCAGCATTGAACAAATTGGATTCAAGATAGATCTGACCATCTGTGATGGAGATAACATTCGTTGGAATATATGCGGAAACATCACCGGCTTGAGTTTCAATAACAGGAAGAGCCGTCATTGAACCGCCGCCGAGTGCATCACTGAGTTTCGCTGCACGCTCGAGCAAGCGACTATGCAGATAGAAAATATCGCCAGGATATGCCTCACGTCCCGGTGGACGACGAAGGAGCAATGAAACCTGACGATAAGCAGCAGCCTGCTTTGTCAAATCATCATAAATCACAAGTGAGTGGCGACCTGAATCACGGAAGAATTCACCCATCGATGCACCGCAATATGGTGCAATGAATTGAAGTGGAGCAGGATCGGCAGCATTCGCAGCTACGATGATTGTATAATCCATCGCGCCATATTTTTCAAGAGTTGCAACAACATTGGCTACAGTTGAACCTTTTTGTCCGATCGCTACATAAATACAGTACACCGGATTAATACCAAGTTTCTTGGCTTCTTCTGTATGAGTATATTTTTGATTGATGATCGTATCGAGTGCAACAACAGTCTTACCTGTCTGACGATCACCGATGATCAATTCGCGCTGACCACGACCAATTGGAATCAAAGCATCTATTGCCTTGAGACCTGTTTGCAATGGTTCAGTAACCGGCTGACGCTCGATTACACCCAAAGCTTTACGCTCGATAGGCAAAGTTTGGTTCGTTAAAACAGGACCTTTGCCATCGATGGGCACGCCCAAAGGATTTACAACGCGTCCAAGCAATGCTTCACGTGTCACCTTCTTTCACGAGGCGATCATCTCCAAAGAGAATCACACCCACATTATCTTCTTCAAGATTGAGCACCATGCCCATGACACCATTTGGGAATTCAACCAATTCCGATGCCTGAACTTTTGTCAATCCATAAACGCGAGCAACACCGTCACCCACTTGAAGAACTGTCCCGACCTCATAGATGTCGGCTTCATTCTCGAAGCCGGAAAGCTGTCGGCGTAAAATAGCGGAGATCTCTTCGGGTCGAACTTCTGCCATGATCAATCTACCTGTGTAATATTCAAAGAAAAA
>JBEEPK010000039.1:0-27148 GCA_041191145.1 Bacteroidota bacterium | reverse complement strand
ACTCATTACTTTTCAGCCGGCTCCAAGTGTGGAGCGTTTGGGATTTCTTTTGAATGATCGTGTATTTGACATTGCTTCAATGCGCGATGCAGTTCAATCCAATGCTCAATTTACATTGCCATATTTGCCTTCAGAGATTTTGTCATTCCTGAGACTCGGTGCTCCTGCGATGCGAGATACCAAAGTATTAAATGATATGGCTCCATCGATGATGCATTTGGGAACTCCGGTTTCAGAAGTCACATTGATGTCACCTGTTCCCAGGCCCACATCCATGCGCGATGGCTATGCATTCAGACAGCATGTTGAGGCCGCACGCAGAAATCGTGGACTCGAAATGATTCCTGAATTTGATGAGATTCCGATCTTCTATTTCACGAATCATCAGGCGGTATTTGGTCCGGGACCAATCACTGTGCGCCCGATGCATTTGGAGCAATTGGATTTTGAACTTGAAGTTGCAATTGTCATCGGCAAAGAGGGAAGTGATATTCCTGCATCTGAAGCAGACTCATATATAGCAGGTTTCATGGTGATGAATGACTGGAGTGCTCGCGCGATGCAAATGCATGAAATGAAGCTGAATCTTGGTCCTGCAAAAGGAAAGGATTTTGCAACCACTCTTGGTCCATGGCTTGTAACTTTGGATGAACTCGCATCCAAGAAAATTGATACACCGAATGGTGCGACGTATGATTTGGAGATGACTTGTACATTGAATGGCGAACGCGTATCACACGGCAATGTGAAAGACATGTCTTGGACATTCGCTCAAATCATCGAGCGCGCAAGTTATGGCGTCACATTACATCCGGGTGATGTAATTGGTTCCGGTACATGCGGAACAGGTTGCTTTTTAGAATTGAATGGTAGCAAAGTTTATGATCCGCCATTGTGGGTGAAAGAGGGCGACACAGTTGTATGTTCCATTGATGCACTCGGCTCTTTGTCCAATTCAATCGAGGTAAAACGCTAATGCCTCGCATACTCATCACCGGTGGTGCCGGCTTTCTTGGATCACATCTCTGCGAAAAATTCATCGAGAATGGATACCATGTCATTTGCATGGACAATCTCATCACCGGATCACCTGAAAATATTGCTCATTTGATGGGTAATGAACGCTTCCGTTTTATTCATCATGATGTGACTGAATATATGTATGTCGATGGTGATTTGGATGCCATTCTGCATTTCGCATCACCTGCTTCGCCTGTTGATTATCTCCGCTATCCGATTCAAACATTGAAAGTGGGATCACTTGGAACGCATAAAGCATTGGGTTTGGCAAAAGCCAAGAAAGCGCGTTTTCTGCTTGCAAGTACAAGTGAAGTCTATGGCGATCCACTCATTCATCCGCAGGAAGAAACCTATTGGGGAAATGTGAATCCAGTCGGCATTCGAGGTGTATATGATGAGGCAAAACGCTTCGCGGAAGCCATGACGATGGCATATCATCGATATCATGGACTAGAAACGCGCATCATTCGGATTTTCAATACATATGGTCCGCGCATGCGCATCGAAGATGGCAGAGCGATTCCGGCTTTTATGTCACAAGCATTGCGTGGTGAAGATCTCACCGTCTTCGGTGATGGTTCTCAAACACGCTCGGTATGCTATGTCGATGATTTGGTCGATGGCATTTATAGATTGCTGCTATCCGATGAATCCAATCCCGTGAATATTGGTAATCCCGATGAAATCTCAATGCTTGATTTGGCAAAAGAGATTCTTGAAATCTCAGGTTCCAATTCAAAAATCACCTTTAAGGATTTACCACAAGATGATCCCAAAGTGCGCCAACCCGATATCACCAGAGCTCGAGCGATTTTGAATTGGGAACCACATGTACAGCGCCGTGAAGGATTGCTCAAAACATTGGAATATTTCAAACAAGCTCTCGGGAAAGAATCATGAATCAAGACTTGATTATTCGCGTTCAAGAAGTGATTGATCTTGAAATCAAACCAATGATTGAAAGAGATGGTGGAAGCATCGAACTTGTTTCAATAGATGAAACAGGTATCGTGAAAGTGCGACTCAGTGGAGCCTGTTCCAAATGCAGTGCTTCTTCCATAACATTACATGGTGGTATTGAGCGCATTTTGCGCAAACGATTCCCTGAAATTCAGTCAGCCGCGCTTGCCTGATGTATGAAGAACCATTTAGCATTCTTTATCGTGATGAAGATTGCATCGCCATAGCCAAAAGACCTGGCATTCATGTTCATCATTCCACTCTCTCTCCTCATGAAATCTCCTGCATGCCCATTTTGCGGGATCAGATAGGGACATATGTCTATCCCATTCATCGCATAGATCGTGCTACTAGTGGCATCGTTCTCTTTGGACTCAGTGCTCAAGCACTGAGCTCATTCAATGAAATGATGTGGGCAGGTGGTATAAGAAAAAAGTATCATGCCATAGTTCGTGGTTGGATGGATGATGTGATATGTGATTCCCCAATTGCGATAGATGAAAAAGTTCATGAAGCGGAAACGCATTTCCGAAGCATCAAAAGAGCAGAAATGGAATATCCTTCTCAGAAATTTTCTACCACTCGGATATCACTTATCGAAGCGGAATTGATCACGGGGAGAAGACATCAAATACGGAAGCATTGCGCGCATCTCAGACATCCCATCGCAGGAGATGTTCGCTATGGTGATGGAAAATTCAATATGCTCTTTCGTACTCATCATGATGTACATAGACTCATGCTCTTTGCTACATCCCTGAAATTCATACACCCAATCACGCAAAAAGAAATCATCATCAAATATGATCCACGAAGTGAAGATGAAGGACTGGACAGGTTTTGCGCGAAATATGGAATCACTTTCGATTGATTATTTCTACTTGTTGAGGGTTTATATAATGCAAATTGAATCATACTTGTAATTTGTAGATATAAGAAGAATGCTCTATGTTTGTATTCAATAATACCAGCCACGCTTCCCATTAGAATAGCGCACCCGGGCTGGTTTTCGATTTTAGGGGAAAATCCAAAAACTATATGAAATATCTCAAGACAACTTTGTCGGTTGAAGAGCAACTAGCGAAACTTAAATCGTGAGGCCTGAAAGCAGAGGATGAAGAAGGTGCATTGAGTTACTTATTAAGTATTGGTTATTTCAGGCTGAAGCCTTACACTTATCCATTCCAAAATAATGTAAGAGATTTAAAACTTTTCAAGGATGAGGTAACATTTGAAAAAATCATAGCACTTTATGAATTTGACTGTAATCTTCGTGTTTTGCTCTTTGATGCTATTGGGAAGATTGAAATAGCTTTAAGATCTCAAATGATTAATCAATACTCCTTGAGAAATGGAAGTCATTGGCAGTTAAACTCTGATTTATTTAGAGATTCCGAAAGATTTGTTGTTCATTTTGAGAAGTTGAATAAAGAAATTAATAGAAGTAATGAAGCATTTATTCATTCATATAAATGCACATATTCAGAACCAATTGCTCCTCCGATTTGAATGAGTCTTGAAGTGAGTAGTTTGGGCTTACTGTCGAAGATATTCCAAAATCTAAAGAAGTGTCCTGAAAAGATTGCTATTACTCACTTTTTCGGGATTAGTGATGTTTCAGTGCTTGAAAACTGGATGTTGTGTTTTAGCATTGTGAGAAATATCTGTGCACATCATGGACGTTTATGGAATAGAAGATTTAATCATATTAAATTACCAAGGCACCCATTGGATGCTTTTTTAGATAACACGTCAATTTTTACGAATAAGCTATATGCTACATTGACTTGCATTGAATACGCATTGCAACATATCAGTCCAAACTCAACAATTAAGAATAATCTGAAAAATCTAATGGTATTTAAAGAATCACCACCATTGAAGCAAATGGGTTTCCCTAAAAATTGGAACGAGGAGAGATTGTGGAATTAATGTATTTCTATCATCAGTAGAATTTACTTCCAATTCATTATTTCTCAATCAATTTGCCTGTCTTGAAAAAATCAGACCATTCTTGGATCAACTTCTTAGATAATTTCTTTTCTTTCACTGCCCTGAAATTCCCATAGATGGTTTCTTTTCCCTTTATGATATGCCATAATTGAGATTCAGGTTTTTTGTGATTTGTGGTTTTTGGGGCTTCCATTACGACAATCATCCATGGACTTTGTACCTTCTCATTTTGTTCGATAATGCGCATGGTCGCTTTTGGTGCGCGAGTGCGAAATTCATCTCGTACATTGAGAATAAAATCGTTCAGTGTTGTGCTTTGATCGAATCCTCGAACTGTCAACATTGCTCCATACTCTGTCCATGTATCGGGATTTTCATTATTCTTTAAATATTCAATCAAACGAAATGTAGAATCTTCGGAAGAACCTTGCATACTCCAACCTTGTTCAGCCGGCCATTTGAGAACATATCCTTCGGTTGAATCCCAAGCATTCCCGCAATGTTTTTGATATAATTCCGAGCCCTCTTTGTCGCCCATTTGCATGGCATGAAGAAAATCTGTGCATCCTGAAACAGTATATCCAAGATAGGAGAGAATCTGTCCTCGCATTGTGCGATTCGGTGGATAATCAGGGTTGATCTGAATTGCTTTGTCAAGATGTGGTAGAGCACCTGCATGATTGTTTTCGGAAAGATATGTGATGGCTACCGAATAATATAAATCAAGATTCATCGGATCTCTTTCAAGATATTTCAAGTAATCCGCTCTTGCATCTTGCTGATTTCCCAGTGACATATGACATGTGCCCCTTCCCACATATGCTTCTACCTGATTTGTGTCTAATTCCAATGCTTTTGTATAGTCTTCAATCGCCCCTTTGAGATCCTGCATGGCATGCTTCATGGTTGCGGACGAAATATGCTCCTTCACGGTTTTTTGTGCGTGAGCAAAAGATGTGCTAGCAATGAACAAAAAGAGTGTGATTATTGTTTTCATGTTGGATTTCCAATTATGCAATGCAAATTACTAAGGTTGATGGAAATGATGAACAAAGTATATTTGTAAGCACTTCTCTTAATGGCCTGCCGTGATTCTTTATGATACACATATCCCTCTTTCTCAATACTCCGGTATAATTACCGAAGAGTTGATGCCGATAGATGGTAGAAAAATCACGAAGAAAGTATTGCTTGAAACAGGCGCGCGTTCATTGTTTATACGCTCGGTGACCCCAATAAATGATGATTTGATTGCAGGAACTTCCATTCGATTTGTGGGAACCACCACCGCAGGTTATGAGCATGTGGATGTTCAATCACTTCGAAAAAAGGGGATTGCTTTCGCTTATGCTCCGGGTTCGAATGCAATGCCAGTCGTGGAATATGTGTTCTTTGCATTGCATGAATGGATGGTATTACAGGATCAGTCCTTGAAAGGAAAAATAATCGGTATCATTGGCATGGGTGAGATTGGAAAACGAATTGCAAAAATGTGTACACAATTGGGTATGCATGTTCTTGCCTCAGATCCCCCGCTAGAGTCATATGGATTGATGAAATCGGAAGATTATGAATTGACTTCGCTGAGAGATATATGTCGTGAAAGCGATTGTATCACGATTCATTCTGCATTGACATATTCAGGTTTATTTCCATCAATAAACTTGCTTCAGGATACACATTTTGCAACGATGAAACCAGGTGTGCTTTTGATTCAAGCATCCCGAGGTGGAATTGTACATGAGACATCATTGCTGAATGCATTACATACCAATGATCTTCATCTTGCGATTGATGTTTGGAATGGTGAACCTAGCTGGAATGAGCAAATCGCCAATCATCCCCGAGCATTCATGACAACGCCTCATATAGCCGGATATACAGGTTCGGCTCGAAAAAGAGGAATTGAAATGATTATACAACAGTATTGCGAATTCTATGGAATGGAATGTAGTCTTAAACATTCTGTTGGGGAAGGAGTTTCCTTTCAATATCCAGATGTCATGTCATTGCTTCGCGAAAGACGCTTTAACAAGGATAAGATGGAATGGTTGAAAGGAAAAGAAATTGATGCTCAGATATTCGATGAGGGGAGAAGGCTATTCATGCATGATCAAGAAACTTTTGCAGAGATATCACTTTCTTGAAGTTAATTGCATTCCAAGAAATTCCATTGCCGATAATCCCATCACTTTCTCTTTTATTTCTTTTGAAATATTCATTGATTCTATGAATGCACCATGTTCTAGATCACCCAAAGGAAATGGATAATCAGTGCCATAACAAATGCGATCTGCACCAATGATGTCAAGTAAAAACTTGAATGAAGGCTCATCATGCGTGATACCATCCACCCAAAATGCTCCCGCATATTCTCTGGGGTCTTTGATTGTATGTACATCACAGAGATCGGGTCTCGCATGCCAACCATGAGAAATTCTTCCCATCGTAAATGGAAATGAACCCCCCGCATGAGCGAAAAGCACGCGTAGATTTGGAAACTTGTCAAAAACACCACCAAATATCATCGATGTGATTGCAAGCGTGGTCTCCGCAGGCATGCCCACAAGCCATTCCTGAAAATATCTTTTCATGCGATCTGCTCCGGCCATTTCCCAAGGATGAACCATGATGCAGACTCCCAGTTCTTCAGCGGCAGCCCAAAATGGATGAAGCGAGGGATCATCGAGATTCATTCCATTAATATTTGAACCGATTTGCAAGCCGGGCATATTGAGCGTATTCTTGACATATTCCATTTCTTTGATTGCTAGATCAATATCCTGCATCGGCGCCGTGCCAAGTCCAATGAAACGCGGAAAATCAGTGCATACTTGTGCGAGATGATCATTCAGAAATCTCGACCAATCGGCACCATGTTCCGGCTTTGCCCAATAATTGAATAAGACAGGAACCGTACATAATGTCATATAGTCCACGGAATGTTTATCCATGTCTTGCAATATCACTTCCGGATTCCAACAATTTTCCTGAATCTCGCGAAAGAAATATCCATCATCACGCATCATTTTGGCGGATCCCTCGCGAAAATGATCAAGCTCTATGAATCCTCCATATCCATAACGCTCTTTGAGTGAAGGCCATGTCTTGGGGAGAATATGTGCATGTATGTCAAGCTTGATCATGAGTGTATTCCGAGATCATTGAAAAGTGCGAGTACCAGGGATTGATTCAATCAATCTGCGCGTATAATCATTCTTTGGAGATTCATAGATTTCCTGCGCTGTTCCCAATTCTATGATTTTTCCAGCATTCATGACGGCAATTCGATCACTGATGAATTTCACGACACTTAAATCATGGGAAATGAAGATATAAGTCAATTTAAATTCCTCGCGCAATTTCACGAGAAGATTCAAAACCTGCGCTTGAACCGATACATCCAATGCGGAAACAGATTCATCACAGATCAAAAAGGAAGGTTTGAGTGCAAGCGCTCTTGCGATGCAGATTCTTTGTCTTTGTCCACCAGAGAATTCATGCGGATAATTTCCATAATGATGTGGTTCGAGATTCACTTTGTCCAAGAGAAAATGAATATACTCTCTGCGCTGAGTATCATTGTCCATCACATTGTGGACTTTCAATACTTCCATGATGGCACTTCCAACACTCAAACGAGGATTGAGAGAACTATATGGATCTTGGAAGATGATTTGAAAATCTTTGCGAAGTGTCTTGAGCGCGCCTTTTGACAAAGCGCGTATATCTTTTCCTGCAAATTCAATATCTCCTCCGGTGGGTTCAACCAAACGCAAAATTGCTCGGCCTGTCGTTGTTTTTCCGCATCCGGACTCGCCTACTAGGCCAAGTGTTTCACCAGGATATACATCAAAAGAAATATCATCAACTGCTTTGACTACGCCTTTGGACTGACCAAATACATTGCCTGATCGTATTGGAAAATGCACTTCAAGATATTTCACAGATAGAATGGGCTTTTGCGCGCTGAGTTCTACATTGCGCTGATTGATTGCCTCACGAGAAATGACATTGCTTTCGATCACATCATTGATTGTTGCTCCGGCCAAAGCTTTCGGAGTGATGATGCCATCTGCGGTTTCATCCATGAAATCACGAACAGTTGGGAGGATATGAAGTTTTTTATCCATGCGTGGTCGACATGCCAATAGACCCTTCGTATATGGATGCTGAGGATTATCAAAAATTTCACTGACACTTCCTTGTTCCACGATTTTGCCTTTATACATCACGATGATGTCATCGGCTATGTCTTTGATCACGCCCAAATCATGGGTGATGAACATCATGCCCATATTATGCTTCTTTTGGAGATCATGCATGAGGTCCAATATTGTTGCCTGTACAGTTACATCCAATGCAGTTGTCGGTTCATCGGCAATGAGCAAAGCGGGATTGCATGACATGGCCATTGCAATCATGACGCGTTGTTTTTGTCCACCCGAAAGTTGATGCGGATATTGATTCATCATGTCTTCCGGTCTCGGCAATTGCACTTCTTTCATCAATTGCAAAGCTCTTTCCCTTGCTTGATCTCTACCAATGCCTTCATGCAATATGATTGATTCCATGATTTGATCGCCGCATTTGAATACGGGATTGAGTGATGTCATGGGTTCTTGGAAAATCATAGAAATGCGATTCCCGCGATATTTTCGCATGCGTTCTTCGGGAAGCGCAAGCAAATCGGTGATGGATCCATCATCTTCATGGAAATGAATGGAGCCACCTGCAATTCTTCCGGGAGGATTTGGGATGAGTCGCATGACGGAGAGGGAAGTCACACTTTTTCCGGAACCCGATTCGCCGACTATACCGAGCGTTTTTCCACGATTGACAGTAAAACTGATGGAACGAACCGCTTGATGCACGCGATCTTCGCTACGGAATTCGGTGATCAAATCCTTGACTTCCAAAAGAGTTGTATTCATAGTGCAATTCGATTGATGAAAATGTTGCCCAAAATACGACTTTTTTCGGGGTGCTGAACAGTTGAAAAAAGAGAGGTGAATTCTCTAATTTGTACATGATATTTTACACAATTGGACTTATGTCATGAAAGAACATGTTTTTACGGATAAAGCACCAGCACCGATCGGACCTTATTCACAAGGCGTGAAAGTTGGCTCCATGTATTTTTTCTCAGGTGTCATTCCATTGTCAGCAGATGGACAATCCATCATTGGAGCGGAAATCGTTGAGCAAACTCAACAAGTGATCGCAAATTGCACTGCCCTATTAACAGCATGTGGACTCAATGCGTCAAATGTGGTGAAAACAACCGTCTTCTTGAAAAACATGAATGATTTCTCGGCAATGAATGCTGTCTATGCTGAGTTTTTTGGCGAATCAAAACCCGCAAGAAGCACCGTTGAAGTGAGCAGACTCCCCAAAGATGTTCTGGTTGAGATCGAAATGATTGCATCGCAATCGTAAATTCACACCTGATAAACTGCGCCTTGTCGTGGCAAAATGATTCTGATATCGCCGTCAAAATAATCCAATGTTTCGGCGGCGATTTGTTCTACTGCTTCTGTTTCGCCATGAATCAATACAAGTGTCTTAGGCCGAATATCTCTGATCAATCCAATCACATCCGCCTTTCTTGCATGTGCGCTCATGCGAACTTTTTTAACCGCACATGATCTCTCAATGCGATGACCGGCAAACATGAATGGTACTTTTACTTCGGAATTGCTGAGCGCAAATCCCGGTGAATCAGGTTCTTGCCAGCCATTGAATAGTATTCCAAAATTGGGTTTTTGCATCCATTGCAATGCGAGTTTATAACTCGTTGTTTTGGCATGCATCATTCCACTGGAAGCAATCACAATGGATGGTGTTCCAAAGAATGGTGCTTTGCTCAATGACTCATAAGGAATGGGATTTTGAGGAATGTCGGATAATTCAAAACCCGGTTCCAATCGAGGGGATGTATAGCAATAGCGATCGAGCAATCGAGAAATCTTGGTGCTCATCCCACCCGTGAATATCGGTAGATTTGGAATCATCCCTTTTCTCTGCATCTCATGCAGCATGACGAGTGTTTCTTGCGTTTTTCCAAGGGCAAAACACGGTATCAAAATGCTTCCATTTGCATTGGAGATTTCATTGATGAATTGCGCGCATTCTTTCATGATGGATTCTTTCGTGGGATGTGACTCTTCAGCTCCATTGGTAGTTTCGCAAAACAAAATATCAACATGATGTTTTGGATATCGTGCTTTAGGGATAAGCCACTGATCTTGTAAACACATATCGCCGGTATGAAATATGGATGTACCATTCCATTCTAGCATAATGCCAGCCGATCCGGGGATATGTCCAGCATCATGAAAGGTACATAGGATTTCAGATAAACCTCTTTTACCCAGAATCTCGAATGACTCATTATAAAGATGCGTTTCAAACACAGTCGAGATATATTCTATGATGTCTTTGTCATACAGCGAAATCGCATCTTGCATTTCTTTGGAATACTCGATTTGCTCATTGATGAGTGATACTGTATTCTTCAGCATGATAGAAGAAATGTCTCGCGTCAGAGGAGTTGTATGCATTGCAAGATAAGGATGCTTTTTGAGGAGATATGGCATGCCTCCGATATGATCTGTATGCGCATGTGTGATCAGCAATGCATCAATTTCTTCATGTTCTAGAGCATCTAGATTTGGAAATGCCCTCAGATCGCGATGCTTGGGATGGAGTCCTGCATCAATCACGATACCTGTTCCGCCAATGGAAAGATGCAGACAATTCGCACCGATTTCTTCGGCACCACCAAGCACTTTGAATTGAATGTCGGAATTCACTCCATCCATACCTTATGCCAAAGCGCGGCATTCAGTGCTGAATACAGTGCTTTGCCATGTTTGCCACGCTGTTGTTTATGATCATTCAACATCACTCTGAAATATGCATCATTGAGTAAACCGGATTTTATCAGAGGAGATTGCAAGATTGTTTTTACGGTATAATTATACCAAGGACCTCGAATCCATTCAGCAACAGGTGCTGCAAAACCTTGTTTTTTGCGATAAATGATTTCATGTGGAAGAAGCGCATCCACTCCTTTTTTGAGCAGATATTTCGATTCTTCATAGGATTTGCGTTTGAGTTCAGGTCTGATTCGCATCGTATATTCTACGAGCCTATGATCCAAAAATGGAACGCGTGCTTCGAGTGAATGGGCCATTGTGATTTTATCAACTCGCATGAGCAATAGTTCAGGCAATCGATGCGCTAATTCATAATTGGCAATGCGTTGCGCATAATCTTCGGGATGTGCTTGAATCTCAGCGATTTCTTTGTCCAAGCGAATAGGCATTTCACTTACGGAATCAGCAAGATACTTATAGGCGGGTCCAAGTGCTTGTTTCAGATGTGATGGAGTATAGTCCACCGCGCCCCCCCAATACAATGGATGACCATCAATGGCTCTGCGCATATAATCCAAAATAAGATAGCGTTTCGATGCCATGAGAAAAGGTTTTACCAATTCATAAATCATTTTTTGAATGGCTCTTGGATAAGAAAGAAAACGCTTCCATTCTTTTTCATAAAATTTGAGATCACGAATCATCCATGAATAGCCGATGAATTGCTCATCGCTTCCTTCGCCTACTTGTATCACGGTTGTGCCGGATTCGCGTGTCAATTTGCTGAGAAAATTCAGCGGAATGCACACGGGATCTCCATTCGGTTCATCTTCATGCCACACCAATTTCTCGAGTGCGGGTAGTGCATCATTGTGATCAATCACGATCTCATGATGATTTGTATTGAAAGTTCTTGCGATGAGTCTTGCCTGCTCAAGCTCATTGTATTTTTGTAATTCCTTGAATCCGACTGTGAATGTTTCAACAGGGCGATCCATCAGTTCGGACATCAATGCAACATTTGTGCTGGAATCAATGCCGCCACTTAAAAAGACACCGAATGGCACATCACTCATCATGCGATCTTTCACGGCCTGGCGTAGCAATCTCATGATTTCATTTACGGTTGTTTGCTCATCATGATCCCAATATTCAGCACCTTTTTGCAGTGGTTGCCAATATCGATGCTTGATGAATTCACCGTTTTTAAGAATGCCGAAATGTCCTGCCGGTAATTTATGAATGCCGTCAAACATGGTGTGGGAATCACTCGACATGGAAAATGTGAGATAATTCGCGAATTCATGATGATTGATATTGCGTGAAATCGAGGGATGTTTGAGAATTGATTTGATTTCAGAACCAAAAATGAATCGACCATTTGCATGATGATAATAGACGGGCTTTATGCCGATGCGATCTCTTGCCACAAATAATGTTTGTTCATGTTCATCCCAAATTGCAATGCCCCACATGCCGATCATTTTGTGTAGAAATTCCGGACCATATTCGGCAAACCCATAGAGGATTGTTTCAGTATCCGAATGAGAACGATAGCGATATCCTCTTTTCTCGAGATCTTCTCTCAAGAGCATGTGATTATAAATCTCACCATTGAATACGATTGTGAACCTTCCATCGGGAGTTGACATCGGCTGATGTCCTGCGGGAGTCAAATCGATGATTGCGAGTCTTCGAAATGCAAAACCTGCTTTTCGTGAAGGTGCAATCCATTGTCCTTCATCATCAGGTCCACGATGATGAATCACATCACTCATCGATCGCAAAAGTTCTTCATGAATTCCGGATTCAGTTATCGCATATTCTACTATGCCCGCTATTCCACACATGATTTGATCTCAATAAATTCAAGATGATTTTTTTGCAACAGGAAACATCCCTGATTGCGAGGCAATATTCAGTAGTATTCCTACTGCACTAGCAGAGAATAGTACAGCGGTTCCACCATAACTCAAAAAAGGCAATGGCAAACCTGTTGTTGGAAGGATGCCGCAATTCACACCGATATTCACAAATGCATATGCTGAAATCGTGATTGTTATACCAAATGCAAGCATGCTCCCAAATCTATCCGGAGCAAATCGTGCTACACGAAGTCCGCGATAGAGAAAAAGTCCGAATAAAGTCATCATGATGAGAATTCCGAAGAATCCATATTCCTCACCGATGATTGAGGAGATGAAATCACTATAGCTTTCAGGAAGAAATTTGTCGCGCTGATTGCTCTGTCCGGGACCTACGCCAAAAAAACCGCCATTTGCAAAAGCAATGAGCGCTTGTTGCAATTGATAATTACCATCTTGGTTATCTCCTAAACCAAGAAATGACATGATGCGCTTCATGCGATACTGAGCTGAAATGCCATAGAGTCCAAGTAGTGAAACTGCGCCGCCAAACACAATGAGGAAATAATGTAACTTCACATTGCCCACAAAAAGCATGGATAGAACGATAACTGAAATCACAAAAGCAGTGGAGAAATTAGGTTGTAATGCAATGAGTCCAATCACTAAAGCTCCGGCACCCAAAACAGGCAATATCCCTTTTTTGAAATCATTCATTTTGTTGAAATTGTCTGAAAGCCAAGCAGAAATATACATTACCAATGCATACTTTGCATATTCAGAAGGTTGCACACTCATGCCGCCAAGATTCAACCAGCGCACTGCACCTTTTGTTTTTGCTCCTATGAACAATACGATGACAAGTGCTGCGATGCCAATGAAATACAATAGTTTGGAATAATGCTTGTATCTATGATAATCAATGCGCGCAAATGCTATGATACAGCCGAGAGATAATCCAACCCGCAAGATTTGCGACATGACTATTTCTTCGCTCGAACCAAATTTTTGTGAAGCAACATATGCACTCGCACTATACACAAATGGTACTGAGAATAATAATAATGCTGTTGCGATGAAAAATATCAACCAATCAATTTTTCCGGGTATTTCAGTGATTTTCATTGCAGTGCCCTTTCAAGATCATGAATGATGTCTTGAGCATCTTCTATTCCGACGCTGAAACGAATAAGCATATCAGTAATTCCCAATATTTCTCTCTCTTCAGAGATTAATAAATTATGGGAGGTCTGCGAAGGTATGGTCATCGTTGATTCCACTCCTCCCAAACTTGTCGCTACTGAAATCATTTGGAGTTTTTGAAGAAACTCATCGCGATATTCTATGTCCTTTCCGGCAAGTTCGAAAGACATCATGCCCCCAAACCCTGACATTTGTTTTTTTGCTATGTCATGACCGGGATGTGATTGCAGTCCGGGATAATACACTTTTGCAATTCCGGGATGCTTGCTTAACCACTCGGCAATCTCCAAAGCATTTGCATTTTGTTGCTTGACTCTCACCCCCATGGTTTTTATGCTTCTTTCGAGCAAGGATAAATCAACGGCATTGAGTGACATTCCATAGATGGCAGAAATTTTTCTGCATTTTTCAATATACTCAGCCGTACCGATCAATGCTCCAGCCATCAAATCGCTATGTCCG
Source organism: Bacteroidota bacterium (assembly GCA_041191145.1). Classification (GTDB taxonomy): domain Bacteria; phylum Bacteroidota; class Ignavibacteria; order Kapaibacteriales; family UBA961; genus UBA961. The sequence goes on along the minus strand of JBEEPK010000039.1, from coordinate 12,804 downwards.
CCCATATATTTCGTTGCACTATGCATGATAATGTCGCAACCCAGTTCCAATGGCCTCTGATTCACGGGTGATGCGAATGTATTGTCAATCATCGTGAGAATGCCATGGTCTTTTGCCCATTCTGTGATTGGTACTATATCAATGATTTCCAATAATGGATTGGTTGGAGTTTCCATATAGACCAATACTGTGTCTTTTGTCATGTGTCTTGACAAAGATACAGGAGTCATGGAAGTAATCAAGGTTACATTGATATTGTGTTTTTCTCTTAGTAATTCAACAAATGCTCTTGTACCGCCATAGATATTGTTTTGCATGAGAATGTGATCACCGGGTTTGGCGATTGCTAATATTCCTGCTGCAATTGCAGACATACCTGTTGCCAACACAATCGCAGACTCACCACCTTCTAAAGCCGCAATTTTTTTTGCAACCGCCTCATGATTGGGAATATTGAAATTTCTGGGATAAGGAATATTGCCATTACCACTCAAATACTCGATGGCAGTTGAAGGTTGTAAGGGAGTATTCACTCCACCAAATGCATCACGAATAGTGCCTGTATGAACCGCAATTGAATTCAGGCCTGATGTGTTCTGTTTGTGTTTACTTTCGGACATTGAAGTATTTGCAATGAAAGAGGGTATGCTGCTCGCAAAGATACGGGAAAAAAAGCACTTTCTCGGCTTGAAACATAGCCGTAATTTGCCAAGAATAATGAGTAGAATTACATGAAAACAAATGCCTTCTCCATCCTTTCATTCTCCACGATATGCTGTATTGCATTGTTCATAGGCGGATGTTCGGAAGAATCTGTTGAAAAAAATGATTCAAAGCAGATTTCGACAGTAAACACAATCAAACATCCGCTTCGGGAAAGGGATGATACATTGATGATGCCCTTGACACCTAATTCCGCTTGGTTTTTTGATATTTCATATCAAGATGTGAATACGGGGAGATTTCTTGAACCGAATGCGGATTTTTCATTTCCTTCGGGCGATACCCTTTATGTGCATGGCTCCACAATGCTTGACAGTAACCCATGTTCACTTATTCGCACCATTTCCACGCCTAAAGGTGGGACTTGGTATACGGTTCGTGCAAAAGGGATTTATAGTTGGCCCCAGGACCCTGAGGATACCACTGAAGTGCCCGTCTTCAGTCTCACATATAAGTATCCCGCAATCAAAGGAGAGACATATAAGGCAAATGGAGTGAAGGTTGAGGTAAAAGATATCGAAGCCAAACTCACTGTGCCTGCGGGCACTTTTCCTTGTTATTATTATGTCTCATTGTTCAATGCTCCCGGAAATGTCTCATTTGAGAATCATGTTTGGCTGTCAAAAGGAGTAGGAATGGTGAAAAATGAGTCGATAATGTATCAAAAAGGTATTGATCCTGTCAGGCGGATTGTTTCTTTAAGAAGATATATTCACGGTACTGATCAAAAGCAATAGCAAGTGCTTTCGTATCTTTGCATACCTATTATTCCAATTGGATTACACATGTCAACTAGATATTTCCACATTCTTATCTTATTCTTCGGTTCCATCATAGGATTGCAATCAAAACCTCATGAGGATTTGATGCGTGCAATGCGTGATGAAGCCAAAAGGGCATTGTCTGAATTGCAAGTTGAATCATTGCAGAAGCCCTATTATGTGGAATATATGCTCACAATGCGGAATAGTGAATCTGCAAAGGCATCTCTTGGTGGAATCATCAATACAAGAAAGGGAATGTCAGCTGTTTTGACAGTTGGGATTCGAGTGGGTAATCCGAAATTCGACAATACCAATTTTTTTGATGTGAGCTTGGGCTTCTTCGGAAGCGGTGATGATGAGGAATCCTTCAGAAATAGACGCATTCCAATCGAATTGGACTATGCATCACTTCGCCGTGAATTATGGCTTGCCACAGATGCATGTTATAAACAATCCTCGGAATTACATGCAAAAAAAGAAGCGGCTATAAAAAATAGATTACGCACAGATACCACGCATGATTTTGTACCACAAGGTCCTTCGGTAATTCAAGATGCTGAGGAATTTGCTCCATTTGACTTGGAAAATGTGCAATCGCTCGTCAAGGAATTGTCATCATCTTTCCTCAATCATCCAACGATTGCATCAAGTACGGTAAGCATTGAAAATCTGCCTGAAACCATATTATATGTCAATACTGAAGGCAGAGAATTCATCAAAACCAAGCATATGACAGGCATTGAAATCATTGCTTCGGGTCAATGTCAGGATGGAATGCCCATCGCAGAAACATATACCGCATATGCGCGCTCATTCGGTGATTTACCCGGTAAAGATTCATTGTCAAAGTCCACTATGAATCTTATTCAATCCTTTGAACAAGCATATGCATCCGCAAAATTGGAAGAAGCATATTCGGGTCCCATCATGGTGGAAGGACAAGCCGCAAATGAGATATTCGCCCAGATATTTGCACCGCAATGCATTGTGCAAAGACCTCCCTTAACCGACCGCGGTGTGCAAGACAATGATAGATATACGGCATTTCAAAATAAGATCGGTGGAAGAGTATTGCCGGAATATTTATCAGTGATAGATAATCCAGGATTGCAAAAACATGATGGTACATCCTTGGTTGGACATTATGCGATTGATGATGAAGGCACACCTGCACAATCAGTGAATCTTGTTGATAAAGGATATCTCAAAACATTGTTGTCGGGTCGTACTCCCACAAAAAGAATTCGTTCTTCAAATGGTCATTCCCGTGGTGGTGCGCCAATCTATGGGGTTATGCAGTTGACCTCGACCGATAAGAAGAAGGAAGTTGATTCGAAGGCGATGAAAGGCAAGATGATATCACTTTGCAAAGCGAGAGAATTGCCCTATGGTATCATCATTCGCAAAGCATTGAATCAGAATATTCTCTATACCGTTTTGTATGAACAAACCTCAGGTGAATTTCCATTTGCTCAAGGTGATTCAAAATTGACAGTGCTCGAAGCATATAAAGTATTTCCGGATGGAAGAGAGGAAAGAGTCCGGGGTGGTGAATTGGCAGGAATCGGCCCAGCATCATTCAAGGATATTATGTTGGTCGGAAAGAAAAGTCGTGCATATAATCTTCTGGCTTCGTCCGTTGTTTCATCATTCTTGACAGGTGGTTCACAATTCGTGTCTGCTTCACTCATCATTCCTGATTTGCTTTTTGAGGACATTGAATTCAGACCTTTGGAAAGCGATTTTCCGAAACCACCCCTCATTGCTTCGCCGATGGATAAATAATGAACTTTTTATGATTGGGAGGGGTTACAGCCTCCCATTGTTTTTTAGGATTATCATTATGACAGATATCAAATCTCCTCGTGGTTCCGAGCTTCATTGTGCCAATTGGCAAATCGAGGCCGCTTATAGAATGCGGCCAGAAATCATGCTTCTTTGCATGCAATTCTGGATTCTCTCAGATCCATGCGCCCTGATGAAACTTTGCTGGTTCAATCAGGTAAACCCGTAGGCATTGTGCCAACACATGAACATGCGCCAAAAGTGATCATAGCAAATTCAAATCTTGTTGGTAATTGGGCTAATTGGGATGAGTTCCGAAGACTCGATGAATTGGGACTCATGATGTATGGTCAAATGACAGCGGGAAGTTGGATTTATATCGGTACGCAAGGGATCGTGCAAGGTACCTATGAAACGTTTGCAGAATGCGCCAGACAGCATTTCGGTGGCGATTTATACGGTCGTTTTGTACTTACCGCCGGACTTGGCGGAATGGGCGGAGCACAACCTCTTGCAGCGACATTCAATGGGGCTGTTGCATTATGCATTGAAATCGATGAAACGCGCATTGATAAACGCATCCATGATGGATATTGCGATGTGAAGATACATGATTTAGATGAGGCTTTGCAAAAAGTACAAGAATGTGTTAATGAAAGAAAAGCTCTGTCAATCGGCCTTGTCGGTAATGCAGCTGAAATTCTACCGGAACTCGTACGAAGAAATGTGATTCCGGATGTCGTAACCGATCAGACTGCGGCTCATGATCCTTTGAATGGATATTATCCTGCAGGAATTTCCAAAGCCGAAGCTGATGAATTAAGGGGATCTGACCCTGTAACATATCTCGAAAAAACACATCATTCAATCGGTGAACATGTCAAAGCAATGCTTGCTTTCCAAGAACAAGGAGCAATTGTCTTTGATTATGGAAATAATTTGCGCGGTGTGGCAAGAGATAAAGCTGGTGTTGAGAATGCATTTGATTTCCCTGGTTTTGTGCCAGCTTATATCAGACAATTATTCTGCGATGGAAATGGACCATTCAGATGGGTGGCTCTATCGGGTGACCCGCAAGATATTGCAGTAACCGATCAGGCAATTATGGAATTATTCCCAGAGCATGAAGGACTTCATCGCTGGATCAAAAATGCTCAATCAAGAATAGGCTATCAAGGTCTGCCGGCAAGAATCTGCTGGTTGAATTACGGTGAAAGAGCCAAAGCCGGTAAACTATTTAATGATCTTGTGAGAGATGGCAAAGTTTCCGCGCCTATCGTCATTGGAAGAGATCACTTGGATTGCGGCTCGGTGGCTTCACCTTATAGAGAAACTGAAGCGATGCTCGATGGTTCAGATGCCATTGCCGATTGGGTATATCTCAATTTTGCATTGAATACGCTCGGTGGCGCCACTTGGGTTTCTCTGCATCATGGTGGAGGAGTTGGAATGGGTCTTTCCCTTCATTCAGGTATGGTCATTGTTGCGGACGGAACTTTCGAAGCTGAGCAAAGGTTGCAGAGAGTCCTCACATATGACCCATTAATGGGCATATTAAGACATACAGATGCAGGTTATAAGCGGGCTTTGGGGAATGCAGAAAAGTTTGGCATAAAAATTCCTTTATATCCCATAGTCAGAGATTAACGATTGAAAACAGAAAATTTGACAGGAAAAGCAGACAAAATGACATTGCAATGTCAAAGTGTCAAGTAAAAGTGTCAGATACTGTTAAAATGGCAGACAATATTTTTTCTCACTCATTGAAAGGACTGAATGGTTCAATCAGCTACTACTTTTCGACATGACGATAGGTCATCGAATTCATCCAATGTTCCAAGGAGAATGATCATGCAAGAATTTATCGAAAGATCTACAAATGAGATGGACGCCAACAATATGATTGTTGTCCATGAAACTCAAGCTCCGGCCAATGTCTATTATGATGATGAGCGTTTTGGAGCACCCAAGGATGAAGTAGCGATTTCCACCACACTTACGGGAGAAGAGAGAATGGACTTGGTAATGCAAATTGAGGCCTTATTCAAGGCAGACCGCAAGCGCTTTTTGGGTTTTATTCGCCAACGCGTTCGTAGTCAAGAAGATGCAGAAGATATTTTGCAAGATGTATTCGCAAATGTTATTTCAGCTGCGGGACATGTACAAAGACCCATTGAAAATCTCGCTTCCTGGGTTTTTACCGCAGTGAGAAATAAAATCATCGACTTCTATCGCAAAAAGCGCGCAGACACTTTTTCAGATTTGATTACTCCGCGTCAGCGAGAAGAGGGAAATGATTCACTCGACTATCTCTTGGGAGATATGTCTTATAATCCCGATGGAGATTTACTTCGCAAAACCATTTGGGAGAGAGTGCAAGAAGCATTGAAAGAATTGCCTGATGAACAGCGTGAAGTATTCGAGAAAAATGAATTTCACGGAGTTTCTTTCCGAGAAATGTCTGAAGAAACCGGAGTGAACATCAATACACTCCTTGCTCGTAAAAGATATGCTGTATTGCATCTTCGTGATCGCTTGAAAGATATTTATGCTTCCATGAATTATTAATGAGCATGTTAGCTTTGAAGAGCCCAACCATCAAGGTTGGGCTTTTTTGTTTCAATGCTTTTGAATTACACCGCATATTGTCGAATTTTACACTATGAATACATCTACAATTTTCGCTTTCTTGCTTTCATTGTTCTTGGGATTTTCGCTTTCTCAATTTCACATGTTTGCAAGTGGTCCAAAAGTTCTCATTGTGACAGCACACCCGGATGATGAAACTGCATTTGCGGCAACAATATATAAAGTCACTCATGATTTGAATGGATTAGCCGATATTCTGCTTGTCACAAATGGAGAAGGCGGATATAAATATTCCACGCTTGCTGAAGACATATATGGAAGGGAATTGACCGATGAACAATCAGGTCGTAAAGCTCTTCCTACGATTCGAAAGAAAGAATTGATGGCAGGTGGTGAATATATTGGCTTACGCGACTATTATTTCATGGATCAAAAAGATACAGGATATACACTCGATGCAGATTCTGTGTTGAATATTGTGTGGGATACATCGATTGTCATTCGAAAAATCAAAGAATTGCATGGAAAAAATAGCTATGATTATGTGTTCACATTGCTTCCTGTTCAAGGAACACATGGACATCATAAAGCCGCATCAATCCTTGCTTTACGGTCAGTAAAATCAATGGAATCGGAAATTCGACCAGTCATTGTTGGATGTAGCGTGACTGATTCAACTAAGTTGATACCTGATCCATTTCTCAGCTTGCCGGGATACCCTGAAACCGCGATGAACTCACAGTTACCGATTGGCCATTTCAATAGACTCACTCCTTTTGGTTTCCAACAGAAATTGAATTATCAAGTTATAGTCAATTGGTTGATTGCCGAGCATAAATCTCAAGGTGCAATGCAATTGGCAATGGGAAAAGGTCAGTTCGAACAATTTTGGGATTATGCCATAAATGGAAATGCAGGTAAAGAAAAGATTGACAAACTCGCTGAATTATTGAGAAATACACCGCTTAAAGAATATCAGCAAAGCAAGTAGAAAAAGCAGATCTCTCAATCAAGAATAGAATTTTCATAAAATTAATACAAAACTTATCATGCCCAGATTTAAAGTAACATGTGAATACGAAGGAACTCGGTTTTCGGGCTGGCAAGTTCAAAAAAATGCTCGCACTGTTCAAGGCGAATTGATTGGTGCTGCCAAATCAATATTTAACACAGATGCATTTGAATTATATGGTTCCGGAAGAACAGATGCAGGTGTTCATGCACTTGAGCAAATCTTTCATTTGGATGTAGAAACAATGCTAGCACCGCATATCATTCAATTCAAAATGAATGATGCATTACCCGCAGATATCTCTATTCGCTCTGTAGAGAAAGTTGCCAAACAGTTTCATGCAAGACATCATGCAGTCGAGAGAACATATCTCTATCAAATATCTACTCGTAGAACTGCATTCGGAAAAAGATTTGTGTGGTGGGTAAAAGATCAATTGTCCATTGCCGCAATGCAAGAAGCCGCAAAGCATTTTAAAGGTATGCATGATTTCCGTTCATTCACCGCCGATGATCCTGATATGAAATCTACAAAAGTGGAAATCACGGATATTAGTGTCAAAATGCAAGGTGACTTAATCGTAATTACCATTTCCGGTTCACACTTTCTATGGAATATGATCAGAAGAATGATCGGTATATTGGTTGAAATTGGACGCGGGAAGCAATCACCTGATATTATTCCATCATTACTCAAGAAAAAATCAGACATGCCTGCATCATTCACTGCTCCACCTTCGGGACTCTTTCTTGCATCAGTTCGATATGAGAATGATCCGGTGAAAAAAGTTCAATCAATTTTGAATATCACATGAGAATAGTTCTGATCTTTATAATCGGTATTGCACTGTATTCCTGTTCAGACAATATCATCACTTCTCCTGATCAAATCGTATTTCCACAGGAAAATGTGAGTTATCAGCAACAAGTACGACCACTTCTCGAGTTGACCTGTGCATTTTCAAATTGCCATGATTCAGAAACGGCAGCCGCGGGAGTGGATGTAACTGGTTATTTTCAATTGACTTCCAGAGCAGGACTCATTATTCCAGGAAGACCGGATAATAGTTTGTTGATGCAAATTCTTGAGGGAAAACAAGGGCATTTGCTCACATTTCAAAATAGAATTACCGATGCTCAAAAAAAAGGTGTACGACAATGGGTTTTGGAAGGTGCTTTAAATAATTAATGATAAATGGCAGAAATAGCGGGAACTAGCCAAGGAAAATATTTGTTTTGACAATATGTGTAATAACAAATACTTTTGTGTGTTCTTTTTCCCACTTTTCACCCCAAACACCATGATGAAGTCCTTTTTCTTTTCTGCGATCGTCGCATTGACTTTAGTTTCTTGCACCGATGATGATAATGTGGTCAATCCCGGTGGAGGAGATACTGTCACTACAAAGACAATACTTGGTAAAGTACCCGATACGCTGATTTCCAAGTTTGTGTATTTTTCATTCGAAGCTGATAGTATCATTCCTGCATCTCAGGCTGAAACCGATGCATGGGATATTCGCCTTCCTTATCTCTATGGTGGCGGTAAAACGCGATCAATCGATATCGTATTAAATTCCGGAACGATCAATGTACTTGGTAAAACAAAAGGTAAAATCGTTGATACCACCTTTGATTTACTCCAAAGCGCCCCTGCTGATGATCAGTTGATTGTGGATGATACAGCAATTGCGAAGCGCATTATACCAATCGCAATCGATGGAACCGGTATGTTTACATATGAGCCAACATCCAGAACCATCAATCCAGCACCCCAGAAAACTCTTGTATTGAAGACAAAATCTGGGAAGTATGTCAAATTTCAAGTGACATCACTGTATAAAGGTCAGCCGGCACCTCCGACCATGATGTCGGAACTCGGACACTATTCTTTCCGTTATGCGAAAAGTAATAATCGAAATCTTAAAACCAATTGAGTTTGATACTTTGTCATCAGAAGCTCCTTTGGTAAATTTGCATGATTAAAATCGTCCAATGGAGTATACTATGTATGGAAGCGTCAGCATCATTGATATAGAAAACAGTGCCAAAATGCTCGAGAAGGAATATAGACGACAATTGATTCGCATGATAGAGCAACATGCTCATTCTGAGATCATTGGAGCATTGCCTGAAGGAACATGGATCACTCGTGCTCCCGGTTTCAAGCGCAAGATGGCATTGATGGCAAAAGTGCAAGATGAAAGCGGTCATGCTCAATTATTGTACAATGCAGCAGAGACATTGGGAAAAACCCGTGAAGAGATGATCAATGATCTCATCATCGGAAAATCTAAATATTCCAATGTGTTCAATTATCCTGCAAAGACATGGGCTGATACTGCTGTCATCGCATGGCTTATCGATGCATCGGCAATCATTAATCAAGTGACCAATTCTAAGGGATCTTATGGTCCATATTGCCGTGCATTAGAGAGAATCTGCATGGAAGAGTCATTCCATCTTCGTTATGGTTATGACAATGTGGTAACACTTGCGACCGGCACTCCGAAGCAAAGAGAAATGGTTCAAGAAGCATTGAATCGTTGGTGGCAACCAATCATGCATTTCTTCGGTCCACCTGACAAAGCTTCCGTACACTCTGAAATCCTCATGCGCTGGAAAGTAAAGATGGCCAGCAATGATGATATGCGTCAACAATTTTTTAATCAATATGTCCCAAAAATTCTGGAATTGGGCTTAAGCATTCCTGATAAAGGTTTGATTAAGAATAAAGAAACCGGAAAGTGGGATTTTTCCGATCCTGATTGGAATGAATTCTTTGAAGTAATCAAAGGAAATGGTCCTTGCAATAAAGAGCGCCTTGCAGTTAGACGCATGGCTGAAGAGCAAGGTGCATGGGTTCGCAAAGCATTGAAAAAAACAAATGCTTATACTGTTCCTCTTTCCTGATTCTTCAAAAACAAGATTCAACCCCTTCTACGGTAACGCGGAAGGGGTTTTTTTATAGATGATACACATGGCATATTTCATAGTTCTGTTTTTGATTCCATTCAATGTAATGACATTGTATGCCCGATCAGAAGCGGATTCCATATCTCCAAGATTACCCAAGATTCCCCTTTCAAAAAAACAGAAGAAGGATTCCTTAAGTACATATACAACCAAAGAGCAAGTGGTTGTAACCGGTACGAGAAATGAGGTCTTGCTCAAGGACTCTCCTGTTCGAGTGGAAGTGATAGACAAAAAACAAACTGTCAGTACTGCCATGGTGAATATCGGTGATTTATTGCGCGAGCAATCGGGGATGATTTTAACAAACAATGTAAGAACCGGCATTCAAATGATGGGTTTGGGTGCGGATTATACCCAGATTTTGATAGATGGTCAGCCGATGATTGGCCGTGTTGCCGGTGTCTTGGATCTTTCCAGAATATCAGTTGGGAATGTGGAGCGAGTGGAAGTCGTAAAAGGTCCAATGTCATCACTGTATGGAAGCGAAGCTCTTGCAGGCGTGATCAATATCATCACAAAGAAACCGGATGCGGGATTGTCGGGAATGGTCTTTGGACAATATTTAGATAGAGGTCCTTCCGAATTGCGTGGAGAAATGCAATATGGTTCTGATGTATTTGATCTCACCGGATTTGTCAGCATGAAAAATGCAAGACCATTCACATTGCAACAAGATACATTGCGGGTTCCATATCAGGGATTTTCCGATCAGACAGTGCATCTAAAATCCAAGTGGCATGCATCTAACTACGTTCAAGTTGGTGCTGACATGCGATATTTTTCAAGTGAAAGTAGAGGTGCATTTATTGAGTCATTTTTCGGTCAGATTGCTTCGAATGAGGGCAGTGTTCGGCAAGAGGATTTGCAGGGAACCGGATATGCTATTTGGACTCATGGAAAAGCAAGACTAAATACTCAATTGCATTATGCCTCTTATAAAGAGCGATACAACTTTGATACAATTCAAGGTGAAGCAGGTTCTGTGGATGATCTTTCCCGAGGATTGCTTCGTTCATATCTGCAATATGATGTGATATGGAATGAGCGCAATCGCTTCACTTTCGGTATGGAATATACCATTGATGATATTGGTGGATCACGTTATCCGGATAATCCATATTTCGCAACATTCAGCGGATTTGCGCAATGGGAAGGAAATCCAACTTCATGGATTTCATATGCATTGAGTGCGAGATATGTGGATAATTCAGCATATAAACAAGATGGATTGCAAGAGTCCAATGTATTGAGCGCCATAGCCAAGTTATCCAATCCAAAATTGGCAGTGAATGTTAAATTGCAGGATGGAATTCGTATCCATACATCGATTGGAACAGGATTCAAAGTTCCGGATTTCAGACAATTATATGTGCAATTTTCGAATCGACTCGGTGGGGCTGGATATGATTTGATAGGAGCTCGAAGATTGGGTTTGGATTTGCAACCGGAGCGTTCTATTTCAATGGATTTGGGAGTGATACTTGATGAATGGTCCACAAATTTCATATCAGATGATATTCCAATAAGCGGTTTTGCCGAATGTAGAGTGTTTCACAATACATTGTCCAATCTCATTGAATTCTACTATACCGGCAATAATCCACAAACAAATCAAGCAGTGTATTCCTATCGAAATATTGCAAGAGCTTCAACACAAGGCTTGGAGATGTCCTTGCGGATGAGTCATCCAATTCCTGGACATGAATCGGGGGAACTTGGTTATTCGTTTGGATATCAATATTTGGATACTCGGGATTTGGAAGTGTATGATGCGATTGAGAAAGGGATGGCTGGAACCATTGATCCTTCAACAGGAAGATTCAATACATTGACTGTGAAGAATTATGGTGGATTATGGTTTAGATCTGTTCATTCAGGAACAATGAGATTGAATTATGAACATAGAAATGCCGGTATATCGGCATCGATACGCGCGCAATTCATAGGTAGATTTGGAGATGAGGCATTGGATATAAATGGTCCTGTACACAATAATCGTAAAGTACCTGATTTGGACATCGAATATGTGCCTGCATATACGATCCTGAATTTGGGAATTTCAAAAGATATTGAGCTCACCAAAAATTCCGGTTCTTTGCGAATCACTTTGGGAGTCAATAATCTTATGAATGTCATGAATTTGCGTTCAATGCCCAATCTATTGGGAAGACAATTTTCACTCTCGATGCAGGTCATGTTGTAATCATGAATAACTTTCGACATAATTTCCTAAATTATGTACGATTTGTTTCGTCATCAGTCGGGATTCACAGTTAAAGGTATAAGAATGAATTCGTATTTGGAAGAAGTTAAAGCCACGGCTTTGGCCGAAGCACAAAAAACCTATATGGTCAAGGTATATGGCTGGATGGTTGGTGGGCTTATGGCAACGGGATTGGTTGGAGGCTTTGTTGCAAGTGATGCATCGATGATTCAATCAATGCTTGATTATTTCTGGTTTTTTGTCATTGCTGAATTTGCACTGGTTTTTGCTCTCTCTGCATTCATTCATAAGATGAGTGTACCGATTGCAATGCTGTCATTTATAGGATATTCCGTTCTGAATGGCATTACTTTGTCTGCAGTACTACTTGCATATGATGAAGCGGCGGTGATGAATGCATTTTTGACGACATCAGGCACATTTGCTGCGATGAGTGTGTATGGAATGGTCACGAAAAAAGACTTATCCTCTTGGGGATCATTTTTCTTCATGGGACTTATCGGTATCATCATTGCAAGCATTGTGAACATATTTCTTGCAAGTTCGGCCCTCAGCTTTGCAATTTCTTTGATTGGAGTATTTGTTTTCATAGGATTGACAGCCTATGACACGCAAAAGATCAAAGAATCCGCAGAATTGGAATTGCAGGGAAGTGATATGGCAATGAAAGGTGCTATTCTTGGTGCATTGACATTATATCTTGATTTCATTAATCTCTTTCTCTTCATCTTG